>JAGBXE010000143.1 GCA_017629455.1 Kiritimatiellia bacterium | reverse complement strand
CGACGCTCACACATCGCGATGATATGCCGATGTGTGGCGTTCCGTACCATGCTGTAGAGACGTACCTTGCAAAGCTTATTCGCGCCGGTAAGACTGCGGCGCTTTGCGACCAAGTTGAAGATCCACGTACTGCTAAAGGGCTTGTGCGCCGTGAGGTTACGCGCATTGTAACGCCAGGCACAGTGACGGAAGAAAGCCTTCTTGATGCGACCGCCAATAATTACATTGCCGCGATATCAGGTCTTTCTGCCGCGTTTCTGGATCTTTCAACCGGTGAATTTTTTGTAGAGAGGTTTGCTTCGCCTGATAAAATGGCTCAGGCCATGGAGCGCTACAAGCCTGCAGAAACGCTTACATCGAATGAAGATACGGCTTGGACTTTTGCCGGTGACGTAGCCGAGGATTGTCTAAAAAGGCATTTCAAGGTGATGACGCTTGACGGCTTTGGCCTAGAGCGCGGCGAAAGTGTCGCATCTGCCGCGGGCGCGCTTCTTTATTATGTCGGTACGACATTGCGCCATCCCCTTGATCATGTTCGCAAGGTGTCAGTGCGCAGGGATGATGATGCGCTCGTTCTTGATGCTGGTACCGTAAAGCATCTCCAATTGCTGCCAGGAGGAGATGTTTCAAAAGAAGCTTCGCTGTTCGGTGTTCTTGATGTCACAAAAACTCCAATGGGTGCGCGTACGTTGCGCAATTGGATTTTGCGCCCCTTAGCTAGAAGTGAGGATATCAACTCTAGGCTTGATGCTGTTGAAACATTTGTAGAAGATCGTTCATCGCTCGGAGCTTTGCGCACATTGCTTTCAGGCGTTCGTGACCTTGAGCGTCTTATTGCCAAAGCCGATTCAGCACGCGCCAATCCACGCGATCTTAAAGCCCTGGCGCAGTCGCTCTCGCCGATTCCTGAAATGGCGATAAGAGTAGCCTCATGCGGTGGGGCGTTAGCCTCTCAGTTTCCGCTTATTCCGCAGCCAGCTCTAGTCGATTTAATTAATCGCGCAATAGCGGAAGATCCGCCTGTAGTGATGAATGACGGCGGTTTTATCGCCCCGGGCTACAATGAAGAGCTTGATCAGGTGCGTGATATCGCTCAGAAGGGGCGTCAGTGGCTTGCCGATTTTCAGGCGCGCGAGCAAGAGCGTACTGGTATTGCAAAGCTGAAGGTTAAGCATGTGCCAGCTTTCGGTTTTCTCATCGAAGTTCCCAAGTCTTTTGTTTCGCGTGTGCCGTCCGACTATATTCGTCGCCAAACGCTTACGAACGCAGAGCGCTATCTTACGCCCGAGTTAAAAGAGCACGAGCGAAATGTCTTGGGTGCACACGAGCGCGCTGTTGCTATAGAACAAACGTTATACCGCGACATTCTCGCTTCGATAGCAGTTAAAACTGCCGAGGTGCAAGATACTGCGCGTGCGATTGGTGCTCTTGATGCGGCTCTTTCGCTTGCAGATCGTGCGCTTGCAGCAGGGTATGTTAGGCCGCAAATCGACGATTCCGATGTTTTGGAAATAACTGATGGCCGCCACCCTGTTGTGGAGCAGCTGCCAGATGCCGAGCCTTTTGTTCCAAACTCAGCTAGGCTTAATACGTCGACAGATCAGATTATTCTTATTACGGGGCCCAACATGGCCGGTAAGTCGACGTACATTAGGCAAGTTGCCACTATTGCCGTTATGGCTCAGATGGGTTCGTTTGTGCCTGCCTCATCTATGCGTCTAGGCGCTTTAGATCGCATCTTTACTCGTATCGGCGCAGGTGATGATCTTGCGCACGGTAGGTCGACGTTTCTTGTTGAAATGCAGGAGACAGCCAACATCTTAAATAACGCAACGCCCAAATCGTTGATTGTTCTTGACGAAATAGGCCGCGGCACTTCAACTTTCGACGGCATATCAATTGCTTGGGCTGTGGCGGAGTATTTGCATGGCAAGGCTGAGACGAAAGCAAAGACTCTTTTTGCCACCCACTACCATGAGCTTGCCGATTTGGCCGACACATTCCCGGGGGTAAAGAATTTCACTGTAAAGGTGAAGGAAGAAGGCGGGCGCATTGTCTTTCTCCGCCGCATAGCTCCGGGAGTAGCGGAAAAGAGTTTTGGTATACACGTTGCGGCAATGGCGGGCCTACCGCAGGAGGTGGTCGGCAGAGCAACGCAGATCTTGCGCAACCTTGAAGCTAACGAGCTTGATGTAAATTCTCATAAAATAGTTCGCCGTCCGCGTCGGAAGCTTTCCGAGATTCCCGGGCAGATGACGTTTTTTTAATGGGTTTTAAACGGAGGTATAGACGATGAGAAAGGGTATTATTCTTGCAGGTGGTGCCGGATCGCGTTTGCATCCTCTTACGCGCGTAGTGTCTAAGCAGCTTCTTCCCGTTTACGACAAGCCGATGGTTTTTTATCCGCTCTCTACTTTGATGCTTGCCGGGATAAGAGAGGTTCTTATAATTTCTACGCCCGAAGATCTGCCGATGTTCAAGCGTCTCTTAGGCGATGGCTCAAGCCTTGGAATGTCATTCTCATATGTAGAACAGAAAGTTCCTAATGGTCTAGCGCAGGCGTTTGTTCTTGGCCGCGAGTTTATTGGCGATGATGATGTCTGCCTAGTTCTTGGCGACAATATCTTTTACGGTGCAGATTTGCCGCAAATGCTTCGTGGAGTTAATAATTCGTCGTCACCGACTGTCTTTGGTTATCGTGTAGCTGATCCTGAGCGTTACGGTGTAGTAGAGTTTGATGAAAATGGCAAGGCCATCTCGCTTGAAGAAAAGCCTGCGCAGCCTAAATCAAACTATGCAGTTGTCGGATTGTATTTCTATCCAAATTCCGTTGTCGATATAGCGGCTGAATTGAAGCCTTCTGCCAGAGGCGAATATGAAATTACCGACATAAACCGCGAATACTTAAGGCGCGGCGAACTTAATGTCGAGATAATGTCGCGCGGTTATGCATGGCTTGATACTGGTACTCACCAGTCGCTAGCGGACGCTACGAATTTCGTTCGTGCGATAATCGAAAGGCAGGGCCTTCAGATGAGTTGCATCGAGGAAATCGCGTGGACGCGCGGTTGGATTAACGACGATCAGCTGCGCAAGCTTGCCGATTCTTACGGCAAATCTTCTTACGGCCAGTATTTAAAGGCACTCGTTTGAAAAAGCACTTTCTTTTTTTCGCGCTTCTTCTTTCTTCTTCGCTGGCTTTTTGCGCTCGCGAGCAGTCGCTTGGCGAATTTGCTCGCGAAATCAGGAATAAAGTTTCCTCAAAAGTATCTGAAGTCCTTTCGCCTAAAGGCAACTTGGCGGAGATTGCCGGAACTGTTACATTTTCAGATGACGACAGGTTTTTTCTGCAGCGAGGCGAGGATGGCCTTAAGATTGTTTGCGACGGTATTGTCGATGTGCCAAATGCCGGCGATGAAGTTGTAGTTTCTGGTGCTCCTTCGCTTGAAGGAGGTCACGTTGTTTTTTTAGCGCGCTCATGTAAGAAAGTATCTGCTGGTGTTTTGCCAGAGCCTCTTAAGGTCGATGCGAAAGATCTCGTTTCGCCAGAAACCGATGACGGCAGTATCAATGGCTTGCGCGTAGAGCTTTCAGGCCGGACGATGGGCGTTACGGAAACAGGTTTTGCTATTACGGTCGATAATGTTCCTGTTAATGTGATCGTAGAGCCGATGCCTGATTTTATGTCTGATTGCGGCAGGACAAAACCTGTAGTGCGTATAGTTGGCGTAGTTGAGCAGATACTCGATGAGTCGTCGCTTTATTCTCGCCCCGGCTACGTTATGGGCGTAAAGGTTAATGTCTCGTCGCCTTCGGATGTTGAGCTTTTGCCAGATTTAGATTATTATTCTTCGCGGCATAGCATTATGGTCCGTCGCATAGCAATCGGCCTTCTTGGTGTTTTCGGGATAGTTATTGTACTTTTAATGGTCGTTTTCGTGCGTCAGCAGCGCCGCTTGTTGCGCTCAAGGGTGATTATGGCCGAGCGTAAGCGTATGGCTGATGATATCCACGATACTATTGAGCAGCATCTCGTCGGGGCTGGAATGCTTGTAAGGCTCGGGCGCCTTAAAGAGGCGCAAGATGTCCTTGCAAGGGCAAAGCGCGAAGTAAGAGATGTTGTTTGGGGGCTTAAAAATGACGATATGATGCGTCTTTCGCCAGCCGAAATGCTCCGTCAAATTGCTCACGACGAAACCACGAAAGGCATTTGCCGCATTGACACGCGCGTCGGGATGGGCTTGCCGCTATCAATGGATGCGGCAAAGATGCGCGATTTAAGCCTTATGGTGCGCGAGGCGATAGGTAACGCGATAAAACACGGAGGAGCTAAGAAAATAGCAATAAGCTCCGATCCTTTGGAGAATGGCGGGTGGATGCTTAGGGTTGCTAATGATGGTGTTGGCTTTAATCCCGAGACTTCTCCTGGGCCTAAAGAAGGGCACTTTGGTCTAGAGGGTATGCGTCAGCGCGCTCGGCGCATTGGGGCTGAAGTTTCGTTCTCAGAAAAGGCAGGCTGGACGATAGTCAGCATAACGGCTACAAAGCGCGTGTGAGCCGAATCTTTGATATAATACCGACGTGAAAATTGCAGTTATTGGAGATGGTGGTTGGGGAACGGCAAATGCTATTCTCTTGGCTAGTTATGGGCATAAAGTCGTTCTTTGGGGAGCGTTCGCCGACTATGTCGAAGAAATGAAGCGTACTCGGCGAAACGATAGGTTTTTGCCAGGCGTTCCATTGCCCGATGCCCTTGAGCTTACGTCTGATTATGGGCAGGCTCTTGATGGCGCGCAAGTCGTAGTTCTTGCTCCTCCGTCAAAATATTTTTCATCTGTTGTAGGGGGGCTTCGCGGCCTTGTTAAGCCTGAAATGCTCGTAGTTTCTGTAACGAAAGGGCTTTGCGAAGTAACGAATCGCCGTATGACAGATTTGGGCGCCGAGATTCTTGGAACTGGGCCAATCGTTGCCTTGGCTGGTCCTTCTCATGCCGAAGAAGTAGCTCGCGGCGTTCCTACTGCTGTTGTCGCTGCTTGCACCGATATCTCTAAGGCGTGCCGCACGCAGGAAATCTGGTCTGGGCCGCGTATGCGTGTTTACACATCAAACGACCCAGTCGGTGTTGAAATTGGCGGTGCGGTAAAGAACGTTTTAGCTATTGCAGTCGGATGCTCTGATGGTTTAGGCTTTGGCGATAATACTCGTGCAGCCATCATCACGCGTGGGCTCGTCGAAATGAAGCGCTTTGTTTTGGCATACGGAGGTTTGCCCGAAACGCTTTCAGGGCTTGCAGGCATTGGTGATCTTATTGTAACTTGCACATCTGTTCATTCGCGTAATCATTCAGTTGGCGAGCGTCTGGGTAAGGGCGAAAAGATAAACGATATTCTCGGTTCTATGCGAATGGTTGCCGAGGGCGTTTGGAATTCTAAAGTTGTGCATGAGACTGCGCAACGCCTTGGCGTTGAAATGCCGCTTTGCGAAATCGTCTATCGCGCTTGTTATGAGGGCTACGACGTTAAGGAAGCTACTGAATCGATGATGATGCGCGAACTTAAGGGTGAGTAACACGCATATTAAGGCTCCTAGTTATGGCGAAAGAACTGATGGTTTTATTCGGTTTTTTTAGTTTCTCTCTTGGAGCGTGTGTAGCTTCGTTTTTGAATGTCGTCATTTGGCGTGTTCCGCGCGGCGAGTCGATTGTCTCTCCGCCGTCGCATTGCCCTAAATGCGGTTCATCAATACGTTGGTGGCAGAATGTGCCAATAATTTCGTGGCTCGTTCTTCGTGGCAAATGTGCAAATTGTAAAACGCCTATTTCGCCGCGCTACATAATTGTAGAGTTTATAGGAGCTGTTTTATTTTTAGCTGTGTTCCTTCGCATTCTTGCGCCGTTCTTGCATATCATAGCGGCAGATGCCAGTTTTTTGTGGCCTAAAATCGTCATTCTTCTTGTTCTTTGGGTATGGGTAGCGCTTATGATTGTAGGCAGTTTTATTGATTTTGATCATAAGCTTTTGCCTGATTTTGTGACTGTTGGCGGGATGATTCTTGGTGTTGTTAATGGCGCAATTTCTTCAGCTATTAGTGGGCGCCTTTTCCCGATTCTAGTTTCTGTAAGCGGGCTTGCTTTCGGTTTTGGTCTTTTGTGGCTTGTAAGGTTTTT
>JAGBXE010000142.1 GCA_017629455.1 Kiritimatiellia bacterium | reverse complement strand
TACGCCCATTCACACCGATTATGATCTTATTGCGCAGCGCCGTAAATTCGCGATGGGCGATCCGATGTGTAAGGGCGTTGTGTTGTGGCCCGAGGCAAGCCATGTTGATATTCTCGAACAGTTTGAGTTTATCGAGAATGCATGGCGCTTTACGAATAAGCCTATTAATTCCATTCTTGATAGGTTCTGCAAAGACCGTTACGGCGAAGATGCTAAGGTCTATGCCGATTTGTGGCGCAAGACTATTCCAATTTCAATCTCCGCCTCAAACCGTCAGGGTGTGTGGCGAGCGAATTATGCCGATATGGCCTACACGTATATGTGTAATGATTATAGTGTAGCACGCCCGCGCTTCTATTCGACGTATGGCAAAAACGCCTTTACTAATGCGCCAGCTATTTTCAATACGCTTGCTACGTGTTCGCGTCGCACCAGTTGGCATAGCCGCGATGCTGCCGATATGGCACGCACAGTTGGCGACCGCTTAGTTCTCGAAGCTTCATGTCAGGCTCAACAGGCGTTCTTTAGATGGCGTGATGGCAAGGCTACGGAGGATGAAGTAATAGCTCTTGCCGATGCGACGATTAAGTTTGTCGATTTGATGGGCCGCGTTTTGGCTCTTCATACTGACTTCTCGCTTAACGATACGCTTAATCGCACCGACGAAATAGAGCGCATCCGCTTACCTAATTTCGATAAGGTATTCCTCCAGAATGCCGTCAACCATTACTGCATGTCGCACCAGGCTGAACCTGCCGTTCATCTTTATCCTCAAATGTACCGCATCTGGCGCGATGAAATGGTTCGCGTAATAAAATCTGGCGACCGTGCAGGAGAGATGAAGCCAAAAGCGCAAGGCCGTGGGCTTATTGAAAAACTCTGGGAGAAGAATCTCGCTGATCTTAAGCCTGATATGGTGCGCAATGACGCAAATTGGACTAAGACGATGCTCGATTTTGCTGATGCTGCAGCAAAGTGGTTGGCTATGCCATATTTAACCCTGGAGCGTTACGAATATCCAGACCTTGGTGACTAAAATTTTATTGGAGTAAATATCATGATGTCCGTTACTAAAGTTCTTGCTTTTATTTTTGTAAATGCGTCAATCGTACTTTCTGCTTTTTCTGCAGAGTTCTCCAATGAATTTGTAGAGCTTAAGTTCTCACCAGAAGGGCAGCTTTCTTCAATTCGCGAAAAGTCTTCTGGCCGCGAGCTTATTGGCGATAAATGCTCGTTTATGGATATTACACTTGAGGACGGGCGTGTATTTCCTGCTTCTTCAATGTATCAAAACGAGAAGGGGCTTAGACAGCGGCAAGCGGAAAAGGTAGAAGCTCGCCACAAGCGCAAGCGAGAAAAGGAAGAGATAGAAATACTGAATAAGCGTGATAGAATTAGCCTTTTCGTTTACCGTTGCAGCAAAAAGGAAAAAGACGAACGAGAGAGCCACCGTCGTCATACAAACACGGGAAACGAAGGGCGGCAAAAAGTTTTTTAACAGC
>JAGBXE010000141.1 GCA_017629455.1 Kiritimatiellia bacterium | reverse complement strand
TCCCCGGGGAGGGTATTGCGTTTAGTTTGTCAAGCGACAACCACTAACGACGAGCCGCTAGCAACTAATCACTAGAGAGATATTTTGGTATAATTTATGTGTTAGTAAGGGGAAAGGTGGGATATATGAAAGCACGTAATTATGCTTTGGTGTTGATGGCAGCTTTTTTTGTTTCTGTTGTCGGCTACGGCGCAGATGTGTATTATGTTAATCCTCAAACTTATGCTGCGATTCTTGAGAATGCAAAGTCGGGCGATATCGTCTACGCAGCAGCTGGTGATTACACGCAGTCGACGTACGTTGACGCCAAGGGTGTCGGCCATGTTGTCAATATCCCAAGCGGAGTAAGTTTTATTGCTCAGGAAGGTTCGACAAAGACATTTATTACAGGCGGCGAAAATCTGCGAGGAGCTAATCTTGCAAGTGGTGCGATGTTGCGCGGCTTTACGGTGCGCAATGGCAAGATAAATCCAGGGTATGGCGGAGGCATTAGTGCGCCTACTACGGTCGATCAAGAGGCGTTTATCGTAGATTGCTATCTTACGGGTAATACGGCAGAAAGAGGTGGCGATGGTAATGGTGGAACGTATTTTCGCTGCAGGTTTTCTGGTAGTAAAGCTACGGGAGGTGTTTCGCAAGCGGTAAATAACCCTACGGGCGTGTGGGGGAGCATATTTGAAAACCATAGCAATTATTCACTTTACACGGGGCCATCAAATATCAAGGTCGTTAACTGCACCTTTGCCCAAAGTTCCTCAGGGCCGCGCTATCCAGCAAATGGCTCGAATGCCCCCGCAGGATTTGAGGTTTATAACAGCATAATATTGGGCGAAAATCATATAGGGTGCAATAACTATTCGTCATTGTTTGCTGGTAGTATTGTTGAAAAATCGTATGATTTAGGCGGCAATAAGACGAATCTATCCAAAATGTTTCTTGATGCAAATTTAAGGCCGATATTTATCTCGCCTGCAGTTGACGCGGCAGATGAGGCGGCATATACACTTCCTGAGGCTCTTGTGGCACTTATAGGTGAAGAAGATGCATCACTTGATATTTGTGGGTTTCCGCGCAAGGCTGGCAATGGGCTAGATATCGGCGCAGTAGAATCGCTGGCTTATGAAGCGCCTTTTGCGATTATCGATGCTAAAAACGGAGGTCTTGCGCTTGAAGGGGTAACTAACGGCGTTAATGTGGCAAAAGAAGGTTCTACACTTTCCTTTAGCATTACTGCGCAGGCTTCCGATCCGCAATGCATAGGTTTTAAGATTAATGAAACTAATGTAGTTTTATTTTCCGATTATCCGCTAAAGCACGTCTGGACGTGGGAAATAGCAGATCCTTCAGAAGCCATTTATCTTGAAGCTATTTACGATGTAGGGCGATGGTTTTATGTAGATCCCGCCGGTAGCGACGGAAACGACGGCAAATACCCGGGCGGGGTTGGCCATGCGTTTAAGACATTAAGTTATGCTCTTTCTAAAGCGCGCTCCGGGGATACGGTTTGGGCGGCGCCGGGTTATTATGACGAAGGTTCGCAAAAGCATGATGCGAGCGCAATTCTCGAGTCTCGCGCAGTCATTCCTGAAGGCGTCAAACTCTATTCGCTCGGCACGGCAGAAAATACTTTTATTATGGGGCGCGATGCATCGGGTGTGTGCATTGATAATAATGTGTACAAGACAGGCACCAATGGTTTAAGGTGCGTTTATATGAATAAAGGTTCGAGGCTGCGCGGCTTTACATTGACTGGCGGGCGTGCAGGTGGGCTTTCAAGTTATGCGGGTCTTGATAAGCATTATGCCGGTTTGAATGCAAAAGATAATACGTGCACAGTTGAGCATTGTATTATTTCAAACAATGTTGCATACGGATATTCAGGAGCATGTGTAGCTACGTTTGCGCACTGTAAGTTTCTTTCGAACAGGAATATTGGAGATGTTGCGTGCGTTGCCCAGCATTACGGAAGAGCGTACAATTGCCTATATGACGGCAATATTGGCGGCCGCGCGACAATGTATGTCGATAAGATGCTTAATTGTACAATCGGTCCTAATAACGCAAGTACTACAGGATCGGCGGTCGATCCGTTGTGGGGAGTAAACAGCAAAGATTACTTTTACGTCAATCTTCTCGTGCGCGCTAAGGCGACGGGCAATATCGGCGCAATTTATAACTGTATACTTTCGGCCGACAGGACACCAGAAGACAAACGTTCTTCATCACACTACCAGACCAATTCTGTATGGGTTACAGATGCTGAAATGGCTATGGCAGCCGACCATGTGTCTCCTACGGCGGAATCTACAGTTATTCATAATGCGGGCGATGCGGCGAAGTTTGAGGAAATGCTAAATCTTTATTTTCCCAATGTCGAGGACAGGTACGTTGATTTAGCAGGTAATCCGCGCATTTCAAACGGAGGAATCGACGCAGGATGCTTTGAATTTGATTTTAAGCCTATCTATTCGCAAAGTCTTAATTCCCTTGGAGCTGTAAATGTGATTTCAGCATCAAGTTCAGTTACCAAGGCTCCAGCAAGTGGAGTGACGATACCTAATTCGGGAGAGATTGTCGCGAGTGTAAAGTTGCCTAATGGCGAAACGCAATCAAGTATTTACGTTGAAGTAAGCGTTGATGGAGAGGGTGCTCTTAAAATATATCAAGAAGGGGCAGATGAACCATCTTGCCGTGTAGTTGCCGCCGATGGGCTTACAAACGTCGTCGTTAATGTTTCAAATATGGATGTTCTCAGATTTGCGTTTTCTGGAGAAGGGTCAGCCTGCGTATCAAGAGTGATTACGGCCGTTTCTGCGGTTATATTATCTCCGGACGGTGGACTTATCGTTGAAGGTGCCGAGGTTGGCACTAACTATGTTTCCCTAGCAGAAGACCTGTCCTTCACCCTAAAGCGCGGGTGGGATTCATCCTCACTTCTTACTGGCGTTTACATAAATGGTGTTTACCACGATTTCGAAAATTATCCTGACGGTATTACGATTAATTTATCAGGCGCTGATCCATCGTCAAGTTGTGAAATAATTTCTTCGTATGCCAAGCGTCCTTATACGTGGTATGTCGATGCTGCAAATGGCAGCGATGAGAATACCGGTTTCCATCCGTCAAATGCATTTAAGAGGCTTATAATGGCATCGACTAATTCGGCGCTCAAGGCGGGCGATACGATTAAGTTATTGCCAGGGCGTTACGATGAGGGGTATTACAGAAGATCTGCCGACGACAGGACATTGACGCGCGGCTTTGTTCCTAATGGGGTGACGCTTACTTCTACGCACGGAAAGGAACAGACCGTAATTGCCGGAGCGCTGCCGAAGGAATATGAAATCCATAACGGTTGGGAGATAGGCGAAGATGGTGTCCGTTGTCTTGTTGTAGAGTCGGGTGCTATTTTGCGCGATCTTACCATTGAAGGAGGGAGAGCTGCCGTCCTCGGGATTATGCCGGACGATCCCGGTGATTATGCAGGCGGAATTTATGTTATAACCTACGATGAAAACAACTTGGCTCTCGCGGAAGATCTAATTATCACCAACTGCCGCGCTCGTATTGGCGGGGGAACATCAGGCGGTGGTATTGTGTACAATAGGTGTAAGGTTATAGATTGTCATGCGCATTATTATGCAGGTGGCGTTAATGACGGACATATGTTTAACTCGGTAGTTGATTATTGCAACAGCTATGCTGCTCATAATCTCCGCATTGCGCTAAATTGTACGTTTGGGCCTAATAACACGACTGACGATACCCGTTGCGGCGGAGCAGGCATGCCCGTATTTAATTCGCTGGTTCTTGGAAAGGCAGGTCAAGGTTGTATCTTCCATCGTTGTCTTTTCCCAAAGATGATTCCGCCGCAAAGCGAGCTGGCGCTCACTCCTCCGAAGTCAACGACTACCGTTGTTCGTGCAGACTGCATACTCCCGGGAGCTGGTGTTACTGGCGCAGTAGATGCAAACTATAGTCCTGTGTTCGGCCAGAATTCCGGTATTGATAAGGCCGATATTACCGCCTTTACGACGAATTGCCAAATGTTCGCAAAGTATGTAGGTGAAGGTTTCCTAGACTTCCTTAAAGGGCAGCGCATTTACAATAATGCCCTAGATATCGGTGCAATCGAGTGCGACCGACGCCCCGATTATGCGAGGATGATCGGCGCAAGGATGACTGTTAAATACGCTTCGCCAAACGTTGTTGATGCATCTAATACGGTGCGTCTACTGGGCGATGGAGCGGCTCTTTTGCTTGAATGGTCGTTTAATAACGGCGGGCGTGCGGCCATGTGCGAGGTGAATATTTCTCTTGCAGGGAGCGGAACTTGTTACATCTATAATGAAGGAGCTGCCGAGCCGCTCGCACAATTAACCGGCGAAGGAACAAAGTCCGTCGCATTCGAATGCGAATCGGGCACGCACACAATGCGCTTTGAATTTGAGGGTGAAGGATATGCCGATATTCTTGGCCTTAAGAAGCACGTTGGCGCTATATTGACCGTAAGGTAAAATAAGCGCGCTAAAGAGGTTGATAAACAGTGCACGCTAGCCTTGCTGATATTGTAGCTGATGTAGCAGCCAACTCGATAGAGGCGGGCGCGAGGCTTATCAATGTTTCTATCGAGGAATTGGAAGGCCGAATTACGCTAAAGGTTTCCGACAATGGCAAGGGGATGGACGAAGGTACGCTTAAGCGTGCGTTCGATCCGTTCTGGACCGAGCCTGGCAAGCACGAGGCAAGAAAGATCGGCATGGGTCTACCATTCGTCAAACAGACTTGCGATACGTGTGGGGGCGCAGTTCGGTTGGAAAGCGAAAAGGGTGTCGGTACTACCATCCTGTGTACATTTGATGCGTCCAATATCGATACGCCACCAATAGGAAATTTATCTGGCGCGGCACTTTCGCTTTTTACTTTCGACGGTGAATATGAAATGGTCTTTGCCCATCGCACCGAGAATGGCGAGTATGAAATCGCAAGGTCCGAGCTTGAAGATGCCGTAGGCGGCTTTAATTCGGTAGAAGGTTTATCGTTGGCCAAAGAGTTTCTTCAAGGCCAGGAAGAAGCTCTAGCTTAAGTTATTACCAAGAAATCGCGCCAAGCGCGTCATCAAGAAGCTGAGCGGCGCGTTCGTCGCGTTCGGCTGCTGTCGATGAGCCTAAGACAATTACGATTGCGCGCTTTCCGTTGCGGCGGCCGGTAAGCACTATTGATGAGCCGCCCGCATCGATGTAACCGGTTTTAAGCCCATCGACAGCTTCAGAGCCATCGGGATTGATGACCTTACGCTTGTCTTTCACTAAAATATTGTTGTGGTTTACAAAGCGTAGGGGCTTGCCGGCTCCGTCGGTCACTTCGCCGATCTTTGTGGATGTGTAGCGGAAAATTTCTTTTAAGGTGATCAACTTGCGAGCTAGCAACAGTTGATCGCGGCAGGTTGTCACGTTAAATGATTTCGTTCCGTATTTGGGTTTTGGCGGCAGACCGTTCGGGTTGTAGTAGCGCGTCTTACTCATCCCAAGCTCTGCGGCGCGATCGTTCATCCGTTTGACGAAATTATCTAGCGAGCCTGATGCGTGCACACCAAGCGCGATTGCCGCATCGTTTGCGCTTTTTACCATTAGCGACATCAGAAGGTCGTCAACGGTCATTGATTGCCCGGCTCGCAAGCCTACGCTGCT
The DNA here is from genome assembly GCA_017629455.1 of Kiritimatiellia bacterium. Next base: position 13,306 of record JAGBXE010000141.1, on the reverse strand, counting down.
GGGCTCGCATTTGTATACTTCTGGAGTTGCGCAAACTTTCGTGCTTAGCGAATATTTACCCGCGGCAACATCCTCCAGCACTAGAAGCGCTGTCATAAGCTTTGTAACGCTGGCAGGGTAAGCTACGCGAGCGGCGTTATCTTCGAATAGGATGCGCCCGGTTGCCGCATCGGCGGAAAGCGCGCCCACATAAGGCGAGCGCCTATACGCCGATGTGTTGGCGAATAGGGCGCTTGCGCTTAATAGGGCGGATAGAAGTATCGCTAGGCGAATCATTTAACTGTCGTGCGCGTGGCTTTTTGGAGGGCCTTCCAAAGCGCGGCAGAATCTTTTGCTTCCAAGACTGCTGCGCGATTAGCGTCTTTAGCGAACGACTGCGAAAGCCCAGCCATAAGCCTTAGGTAGAAAGCGGAAACGGCAACTGGAATTGCCGACAAGAAGACGATATTTACCTTTTCGCCGTTCCAGTCGATACCCGTTTTGGAAATGCCCATTGCAAGCGTAAGACCGCCGCCTTCAACGCCGCGCACGTGAGGGAAGGCGATGCCTTCGCCAATGGCTGTTGAAAGGACGCTCTCGCGCTCCATGGCTGCGGCGGTGAGATTCTCGGCGCTGGAAATAAAGCCGTTCTTTTCCATCGTCTTTGCAAGCTCATCAATAGCTTCTTCCGCTGTTTTGCCTTTAAGCTCTGCAATCATCAGCTCCTCAGCGGAGAAACGCGAAATGCCGGTTTTGGGATTGTCGCGATCGGGAGCTTCTGATGTATTCATGATCGAATCTTCATCGGCGGCAAAGAGGATGCGCCCGCAGCTTGAACAGGTGACGAGATGCTGGGCAAGGCGTACTTGCTGGCCTTGCGCAATCGGTACATGCATTCCGCACCCGGCGCAGCAGTTGTTTGTCATTGCCGAAATAACGATGTGGCTCTTTTTATAAAGCCTTTCGTAGATGCCGGCCGCTTGCGGCTCAAGCTTCTGCCTCAAAGCGTCAATGGCATCGTTAAGGGCATCGAGCCGGCTGCCGTCGCCCGTCTGGTGGTGTTCGTCTCGTGTGAGGACCAGCTCTTGGAGCTGTCTTAGTAGGTTGATTTGGCTTTTCATCTAGTTTTTCTCTGTGTAGGAGCGGATTTTGTCTAAAGTTTCCGCGGAAAGGATGTGTTCCATTAAACACGCATCGCGATCGGCAGTGTGCCGCGATACGCCAAGCTTAAGTAAAAACTCTTTAAGCAGCACATGACGTTTCATGATGTCGCTGGCAAGATCGAGCCCTTTTTCAGTTAGCTTGATTGGAGCATAGGGCTCTTGTGTTACGAGTTCAAGATTTTTAAGTTCATGCACTGCCTTGACTACCGAAGGCATCTTCACGGAAAGTATCCGCGCGATATCACGCACCTGCGCAGGCTTCTCTTCGGAGATGAGCATGTAGATTGCCTCAAGGTAATCTTCCAAGCTTTGCGTTATGGCGTTCTCGGTTAACGTTTTCATCGAAGATACTTCATTTCCCGTAGGGGCTAGTCTGTTTCATGAGGTGCGCTAGGCGCACTGCTTCGATCGAGTCTTCGAGCGCGAGAGGAAATGTAGCTGCCGTGCGGACGGTCTGGTAGACATTCTTCCAGAAAGCCGGCATTCCGAGTTGCGAATTTTTAGGTAGGCTTACGGACGTCTCGACAACTGGGAACTGCTCGTGCATATCGAGAAGCTGCGGAGTACGCACTGATGAGCGACGCCTTGGAAATTTGAATTTCGGATCGATCATTGTTATCGAACCTTCTTTCTCGCCAGGGTTAACGCGAAAGACGCCACGCGAGCCGTGAATTTCAAACGATGGCCCATGGAGATTCGGCAAAGAGCCGCCGTTAAATATCACCTCGGCTGTCACTTGCTCGCGCGTTTTAAGGAGAGTGCGAGCATAGTCTTCGGCATCACCGAGCGATGCTAGGCGCTTTAAATCGCTCCACATTTGAATCGGGCGCGATGGCAAAAGCCTGAGAGCCTGGATCATAAGATCGGTCATTGCGTAGTAAGCGGCACCTCCGCCGAGGCGCTTAACGCACTGCCAATCGTCGCGCCTAATGTAATCTTCGCGGCGGATGTGAATTTCGTGTATCGTCCCTAGACGCTCGTCGGACATCATCTGCTTAGCTAATTCGAAATCGGGATCGAACGAGCCGCGCTGGAGAACGATAATTCTGTTTTTTGATTTGAGCGCCTGACCGCGTACTATTTGCGCCTCGTCGGGTGTAAGCGCCATTGGCGTTTCAAGTATCGTCCAGAACCCACGCTTGAGCGACATAAGAGCGTGTTTAACATGAAGGCTCGTGGGCGTAGCTACAACTACTGCGTCGATGTCGCGCTCGTCTAGCATATCGGAGACGCGGCGGAACATCTTGCAGTCGGGCGCATCTTTAGCGATGATGTCGCGGCGCTCCTTAATAAGATCGCACGCGGCAACCAACTTGAAAAGGCTAGGATGATTCTTGAGGATAGGCCAGTGCTATTCGAATACAGCGCGGCCGAGGCCAAGTATCGCCAATCTTACAGGCGGTCGATGAGTATTCTCGAAGGTCATTTGCGCACAATCTCCGTTATCGCCGCAAGGAATTGGGCGACATCCTTGAATTCGCGGTAGACGCTGGCGAAGCGGATGTACGCCACTTCGTCGATTTTGTGTAGTTCGTACATAACACGTTCAGCAATGACGGACGAAGGAATTTCGACGCCCTCAATGCCAGAGACTACGCGGTCGATAATCGAAGCAATCTGATCGTCGGACATTCTGCGTTTGCCGCAGGCGTGACGGATTGCACGATCAATCTTTGCGCGCTCGAAAGTTTGGCGCGTGCCGTCACGTTTGATGACTTGGACTTCGTCGCGATCGACCTCCTCATAGGTGGTAAACCTGCGCCCGCACGCTACGCACTCGCGGCGGCGGCGAATGGCCGCACCATCGCGCGCGCTGCGCGAATCCATCACTTTGTCATCATCGGCTCCGCACGCCGGACATTTCATCTTCTTTTTCTCTCCAGACTCTTAAATCACTTACCGTTAGGGCACATTGTGCAGTGGCGGCAATCTAAATTGATTGGAAGGGGCGCAGGCGCTCCGCGGCGGCGGGCGGCGCGCTCGCTTAAGTAGTTAATGAGCGCAAGGATAAGCCCCAGCGTTACAAAACCGCCGGCAGGCAAAATCGCAAGAGTAATGTGGCCGGGGTTTAAGTTTTTAAAAGCGATATCGCCCCATACTGTAAGCGACCCCGAACCGCACACTTCGCGCACAGCTGCGATAATTGCAAGCGCACCAGTAAAGCCTATGCCAGAGCCAAGGCCATCAGCGAGGGAATCGATAATCCCGTTTTTGCTGGCGAACGCTTCGGCTCGGCCAAGGATAATGCAGTTTACGACGATCAGCGGGATGAATATCCCGAGCGAAGCTGAAAGCTCAGGTAAGTAAGCTTTCATCAGCAGGTCGATAGCCGTAACGAATGTCGCTATGATCACAATGTAGCAAGGTATGTGCACTGCTGGTGGAATTACCTTGCGCAGTGCAGATACGAGCATATTTGAGCAGACGAGGACGAACGTCGCCGCCATGCCCATGCCGAGTGCGTTTTCAAGCGATGTCGTTACGGCTAGCGTCGGGCATAGACCGAGAACAAGCCTGAAGATCGGGTTGTTCGCGAAAACTCCGCGCCAAAGGACCTGCAAACTTCTCATTTTTAGAGTATCCCCGTTTCGATATGGAACGAGAACGTCTTACCAGGGGCGAGGAAGCGCTCCTGATGGCGGCTACGGGCAAAGATGCGGCCCTTGTGCTCGCACGTTGCAGGCAGGCACATACCCATTGCATCTTCATCGCCAGTGCGTGCAATCCACCTTGTTGCGTAAGGTAGCTCCGATGGACGGTACTTGACGAAGACGCCGCCCTTCTTGCCGGGATAGACTTGCTTGACGATGGCCCAGCCCTTGGCGTCGGGCTTGTGGAAGTAGCAGTTTACAATTTCGGGGCGGTAGCTTTCGCCCTTGACGCCGACAGTCTGCTGGATGCGGTAGTCTTTCTCGAGTGCATCGAGGAATTTGTTTGTGGCATCAGCCCACGGTTTGTAGTAGCCTTCGGGAACTTCGCGGTTGATGATCGGCGCTTTCTTAAGAGGCGATTCAACAATCTTCGAGCCGTCGACAGGGCGGTGGTTGACGTGGCAAAGGTAGAAGTATTCCAGCGGAAGATCCTTGTTGTTCTTGACAGTGCCAGAAATTTCAAGCTTTGCCGCGCCACGGCGCAGAACGACGCGCGGAGAGAAAGCGTAGTTGCGCGTAAAGCACAAATCATCGTTGTACGTGCCGCCGACTGCGACGAAAGCGCCTTGCTTGTCGGTGCCGAATTCGAGGTACGCTTCATCGTAGCGTGCAACGGGAAGCTCCGCGTGGCCGATGTGGTCGTCTTCAGGTGTGGGGTTGCCCATCGCCGTAAGACCGCAGTGCATCATAAAGCAGCCGTACGATTCGGCGAATGTCGTTTCGCAATTCTTCGGCTCATCGTACATCGACTTCATGGCCATCTCGCAGCCGTCGAAATCGCAGCGCCAAATCATCTGCCCCATCCACGGAAGAATCGTGAAGCTTCCGCGGCGGTTTGAAACTTTAAGAGCCTCTACGCCAGTTGAATAGAGGAATGCGACGGCTTTGAATTCGCCATCTTCGGCGAGAACTGTCGGCTTCTCCGTGAATACTACGTTGCTCAAGTTTATTTTCATGGTTTGACTTTAGCCTTTTTCCGTGACAATTAAAGTTCGCTTTTCGCAACGGATTATAGCACAAAAACAAAGAGCCGCGCAACCAGAAAACGATACCAAAATACGCTACCCCACTATTTGGGGAATATTTCATTTTGATATACTACTGTCGGCATGAGTAAATGGGGGCAGAAATGAAGAGCATTTCGTTAGTTGGAAAAATCATGATTGGCTTCGTGCTTGGCTCGGCTTTAGGCCTGGGGCTTGCCGAATTCTGTCCGCGCGAGAGCGTGGGGAAGATTCTGCCTTTTATCGCTCCTTTCGGGAACGTCCTAATAGCGATGCTCAAGATGGTCGTTTTCCCGATTGTGCTTTTTTCGCTTATCCTTGGCGCAGCGTCATTACCGCTTAAGAAATCGGGTAAGGTAGGAGCGAGCGTTATTATTTGGTACTTTGCTACGTCCGTATTTGCAACTGTTTTTGGCGTGGTTTTAGCTAACGTTCTTAATCCTTCAATGTCATCGGCAAAAACCGTAGCCAACGAGTATATGGGCGCAGTTAGTGGGATAGTTTCGCAATCTGGGGCAGCTTCTTTCGGGGAGTTTGTAACGAGCCTTTTTCAAAACCCGTTTGCAGCCCTTGCCAATGGGCAGTTTCTGCCGATAATCGTCTTTTCCATTGGCTTTGGTCTTTGTGCGCGGCGTATACTCGATTCTGATGCTACCCCAAGCGCAGCTAAGCGTGCAGTTGAAGCGATGATTTTGTGTTGCGACGGCGCGCAAAAAGTCTCGTTTGAGCTTATAAATTGCGTGATGCTCTATTTCCCAATTGGCGTATTTGCACTTTCTGTTGCGAATTTTGCAGAAAATGGCGTATTACTCTTTGGTCCGTATGCCAAAATAACGCTTTGTGTTGTTGTTGGCGTAGTTGGAATGATGCTTATTATTTATCCGCTTGCTATTGCGCTATTTTGCCGGGAAAATCCGTATAAAGTAATGTTTAAGATGCGTGAGCCCATCCTTACGGCTTTTGTTACACGCTCGTCAGCCGCCACGTTGCCAGTCTCTTTTAAGGCCGCAGATTCTCTTGGTGTTGATCGTGGCTTAAGTTCATTTTCCTTGCCGCTTGGCGCGACAATAAACATGGATGGCGTATGCGTACATTTGCCGGTTTTTGTAATACTTGCAGCAAATATGTTTGGGCGCGAATTGTGCGCCATGGAAATGGCTACGCTTTGCGCGTCAATAGTTTTTGCGTCAATTGGTGCAGGCGGTATTCCTGGAGGATCTGTATTCCTATTATTTATGGTTCTAGAGAACTTGGGGCTTGCGGCCGATCAGGTTTCAGTCATTATAGCGTTGTGCCTTGGCATTAATCCTATTCTTGATATGTTTGAAACCTCGTGCAACGTTGCCGGGGATAATGTCTGCACTTACATAGTTTCCAAGCGCACTGCTCGCGTCAGTGGAACTTAACGCCCCTGGAGCTAGCGAGCGCATTGCGCGGTATTCGCCCATGGTCTTTCCGAAGTGGCGCTTAAATACGCGCATTAAGTGGAATTGGTCGCGATAGCCGCAGGAATCGGCGATTTCTTTAATTGTCATCGAGCCTTCATTAAGAGCGCGCACGACCGTTTTTAGCCTAGCCGTTTCCAATGAGCGCCCAATCGATATGCCAAGCACTTCTCTAAAGCGCAAATCGGCGAGCGTGCGCGAGACTTTTATGTGGCGTACGACATCGCTTACGGTTGCGCCGCGAACAGCGTGTGTTGCAATGTAAGCGAGCGCTTTTTGAACCAAGTGGCCAGAGGGTGTGCCAGCCATCGTCGAGGCACGCTGGACAATCGTTTCGACTGGAAGTTTTACTGTTTGACGCTGAAGTTCTTTGCCTGCCATCAAATCGCGAAGCGCTAATACCGCTTCAGTACCCGAAAGTTCATGGGCGGGGAGGATGCTGGATAGTGTCGGAGTACAGTTCTCGCATAAAAATTCGTCGTCATCTACAGATAAGAGCGAAATAGCGCGCGGGATGGGGATCCCTTCAGCGGCGCACGCTTCTGCGACGGTCATTGCGCGGCTGTCGTAAGCAACCAGTATGCCAGCTGGCATAGGAAGGCTAGAGAGGAATTTCCGTAAGGCCGTAAAGTCGTCGACACCCTTTGTGCCGGAAAAGAAGTGGCATTTCGCACCTCTTAGACGCAGCGCCTTGGCGAAGGATTCGCCGCGCTTTTTGCTCCAGTCACGTTCGAGAAGGTCTGGAATATACGCGTAGGAAAGGCAAGAGCCTTGCGAGAAAAAGTGGTTTGCCGCGATTTCCCCGACCGATTGCGTGTCGGTTTTGATGACGGCTATTTTCTTTTTGCGCTCGGCGAAGGCAGGATGGTCGCCAGGGTCGATAACGACGAGTGGGATGTCGAGTTTTGCGAGAGTGTCGGCCGATGCGGCAGCTTCTGGCGTCGTTGCCGGAAGAGAGTAAATGATGCCGTCTATGCCCCAGTTCGGGAAATCGGCAACTCCGCTTTCTGTAAACTCGTCGCGCCCGCGCTTAATACGCAAGTCCCAATGGATATGCTTGTTCGATAGGCACGAAAGTATGCCCGAAAGTTTTCTTCGCCCATCGGGTTTAGCTAGGTCAAGGGCAATGACAACACGTTTATGTTTTTTCTGTTTCATTTTTTCGCTCTCGGCAGTTGAAGTATATCAAAACCATTGTTTTAATGGTCATAAAAGTATATTTGATTATCCATATGCGGATATTGTGTGTTTAGTGTATAATTTGTAATGAAGAATTGAAAAAATCTATTTTAAAGAGACATTATCTGATATGAGAAAGTTTTTTAGCTTAGGAGCATTGCTTCTTGTTTTTTTAATTTCGTTCTGTTCAACGGCTTTTGCTCATGGTGATGAAGCGCCATTTGGAGCGAGTGTTTATTTGGGCGGCTTAGAGCGTAACGCGCTTGCATTCCAAAGGCGCGGAGCAGATAAGTTTGCGTTTTTGTTTGTCAACGGCGGCGAGGCGCTCTTTTCGGAAAAGCGCATGGCGTGGGGTACGCGTTATACGCTTGAGCGGCTTTCAGCACCGGGTGCTAGGTCAATTCGTTTTTCAATTGTGCGTGCGCCTTGGGCTACGGAATCTAGTTCGTTTGCAAATCTTCTAACCGACGGCAAGCGTGCGGTATCAGTTCGTTCATACGATGTTGCTGCGGCAATGCGCAGCGACGAAGGTGTTTTGTGGCTGGAGGCCGATGTCGACGAGCTTTCATCGAAGGTGCGCTTTGCCGTTGTCGACGGCCCAGTAGAAGGTTTCCGCGAGCGTTTGCAGGCGATGACGCGCGATTTTTGCGAAGTCACAAAAGTGCCGCTGCCAGTTAATGGCGGAGCGATCTCGCAGACATCCGACGCTACGCGCGCTTCATACTTTATGGTAACGCCCAACTCGGAGCTTATCGATGAGGCTATTGATATGGCGGTGCGTACGGGAGCTTCGATTCTTCACTTTAAGAATTGGTGGCAGACTATCGGCCATTACCTCGCGAACACAAATCTTTTTAAGGGCGGCGAGGCAGCCTTTAAAGCGTCAGTTGCCAAGGCGCGCGCAGCAGGGCTCGATGTAAGTATGCATTCATTGTGCGCATCGGTAGGCATCGACGATGAATGGGTTAGTAACGGAGATATTTCGCAATTTAAATCTTTCCCCGGGGCCAATTACACTCTTGCAGAGCCAATTGATGAAAAAGCAACGAGCCTTAAAGTCAATGAGCGTATACGCGACGGCCACCACAGAACTCTTACGTACTTAGGTAACGGCAATGTTCTTCGCATTGGCGCTGAGCTTATTCAATATTCAGATTTTAATAAAGAAGAGCGCACCTTTACAGGGCTAACGCGTGGCGCGTTTGGAACGCGCGCTTTAGCGCATCCTGCCAAGGCTCCTACCGACTATGTTCAGCATCATTTTATGGAGTTCTTCCCGAAAAGAACTTCGCCACTCGTTGCGCAAATTGAAAATGCGCTTATTTCGCGCTACACGCAAGGCGGTTTTGTTCAGTTTTACTTTGATGGCATCGAAGGCCTTTGCGAGCGCATTTTTGAGGATGAGTCGTGCAGAGCCATTTATACCGGTTTAGCAAAGGCGCGTCCTCCAATCGTTGAGGCAAGTAGCTACAGGCCTCATTCGTGGTGGTGGCATTCGCGTACCGGTACGTGGGATACGCCGGTGTGGAATTTGAAACGTTTCCATGATCTTCATTTAAAGGCGCTCGATGAATCGCGCAGAATCGATTACCTTGCAGTTGGCACAGGATGGTTTTATCCAAAGTCGTCCGACTGGCGCTCGCGCGGTTTTCGCCGCGATGAAATAGAATATTTTGCCGCAAAGAACGCTGGGCGTGATTATCCGTTCTCGACCGGCATCGGCGGCAAATTCCCGGGGCGCAATGTCGATACTGCCTACATCGATTCGTTTACGATTATTGGCTGGTATGAGCGCCTTCGCAAGGCGCGCGCATTTGCCGAAGGCGTTAGCGAGAAAATCAATTCTGGCCTTAGCGAATGGCGTTTAAGGCAGGATCTTGACGGTGAGTGGACGGTAAGGCCTGTTCAATTTATTTCTGCCGCGCCGTCGGCTGTCACGGCATTGCGCGGCAATGAAGATCTAGCCATACGTGTCGAGAGTGCTTGGGGAGTGGACGAAGCGTCAGTTCGCGTTCTCGTAGATAATATTGGTAAGGTCTCGCAAGATAAGGCGTTTTTCAAATCGTGGGAATTCCCTCACGCAAGTGTCTTACCTAAAGGTGTTGATCCCGAGTCTGTCGAAGGGCGTCCAGTATGGCGTCTTCGTGTGAAGGGCGACGGCAAGGGCGGGCTTTTGCGCCTTCGTGTCGCAACGCCGCGTGAATTTGGTGGAGCTTCAGCAGAGCACGTAGTTCCAATTGATTTTGTTGGCTGGCGCAACGTGCTTCTATTCGACCGCGCGCGTGACGCAGCCTCTGACGATCCGTTGAAGCGTTATCTAATATTTAGAAATCCAATTGCGCCAAATCGCATTTCTGAAATATCGCTCACTCTTGACGGCGGCGCATCCCGCGCGGTTGAGGTTTCTTCGCTCGAGGCTTTAACGCCGGTTGCGTCTGAAAGGTCGTCTCTCGCAGTCGTTGTAAACGGCGCTCGAATTGATGTGCCGTTCACTCTTCGAGGCGATGAAATTGCAGAGCTTGAAAATGGCTTGTGGCGCAAATATGACGGTAGCGGCCTTACTGTCGGCGAAGCCGTAGGCCCGAGGCTCAAAGCAAAAGCTGGCAAAAATGAGATATCTGTTAAAGGCGAATGCCGCGCATTAGTGCAGGCGCTTGGGCTGCCTGAAAGTGCTATTGCCGATAATTTGGATGATGCGCAGCGTAAGGTGCTTTCAACTGAATACGATTTTACCCGCGTATGGGATCCGTCAAAGGGCGTTACTCGTCTCGATCCCATTGTTGTCCGCCCAGGCGAACGCGCGCGCCTTAAGGTCTGCTACGTAGGTGACTACAAAGAGGCAAACTTAAAGGTCAATGGAATTGCTCTTAAAGAAGGTTTAAACGATGCGCTCTTTGAAGGCGTAAATGAGCTTTCATTTTCGTGTAAGTCTAGTGAACCTGTCCGCATAGAGATTGCTAAAGTTTACGATACATCTCTCGCGCCGAAGAAAGTTGCCGAAAAGAAGAAAAGAGCTCCAAAGTTTACGCTCGGCTATCAGCTTGATGCCGGCCGCGGCAAAGTGCCCAAGGCTGAAAATCTGCGCATAATAGTTGATGTTCTTTCTAAACTAGGCTACAGCGAATTTCAACTTTATAATCAGTCGACGTTTGACTACACAAACCACCCGGCAATGCGTCCGATAGGGCCTAAGTTGAACGCGGCGGAAATCCGCGCTCTCGACGATTATTGCGCTTCGAAAGGCGTTGAGCTTGTGCCTAACCAAAATTCGTTTGGCCATTTAGGTGCATGGTTTACGAGACCGCAATATAAACACCTGGCCGAAAGTCCCGCAGGCGTTAAACTTGAAAAGCCTAAACTTAATTGCGGCCCAACGGCGCTGTGCGCAACGTCTCCTGAAAGTATCCGTTTCCTTTCAGGTCTTTATGATGAATTTCTGCCGTGCTTCAGGTCGAAGCGTGTAAACGTCGGGTGTGATGAGGTTTGGGATATTCTCGACCCGAGGGGCAAGAGCGCAGCTAAAGTCAAAGAACTTGGCGAAGGGCGCGTTTATCTCGGCTTCATTAAGAATGTTCATGCGCTTTTGGCTGAGCGCGGCAAGACGATGATGTTCTGGGCCGATATGATTTTCCGTCATCCCGAGTTAGTATCCGAGTTGCCGCGCGAAGGTATGATTGCACTTGACTGGGGATATGAAGCCAACAGTCCGTTCGAGAGCCATTGTGCGGCTCTTGAGCGCGCTGGCGTTCCGTTTTATGTCTGCCCGGGTACAAGTTCGTGGGGTTCGCTTTTCGGGCGCGTAGCTAACATGAAAGCAAATATAGATGCGGCCGTCGGGGCAGCTAAAAAGCACGGCGGCATTGGGCTGTTGCTTGCCGACTGGGGCGACGGAGGCCACCCCCAGCCGTGGATTGTTTCTGTTCCTTCTCTTGTCTACGCAGCTGCTCGCGTAAGGGGCGAAGAGATGGATGACAAAGCTCTTGCTGAGGGAATTGATCGCGTTTGCGGGGCGAAATGCGGCGCGGCGCTTATTAAGTATGGAAACGCTTATCTTAAGTGCGGTGCACAGCGGCCGAACGGCACTTATTTGTATACGATGTGGCGCAAGCGCAGGTCGTTCGTTCCCCCGAAGGGCATGACTGAGGAAACGATGGCTTCGGTCTTTGCGGAGTTTGCGGCGGCTCGCGCCGAGCTGGATCTTGAAGGTGCGCCCGAGTGGGTGAAAGACGATTTTGCGCTTCTCGATCTTCTTTCTCGGTATATTGAGCTACGTTGGCGCGGCCTTCACGATCAAGTGGGGAAGCTGGCCGAGCCCTACAAAAAACTTTGGATGCGCCAAAACAAAAAAGGCGCAATAAACGATCTTGTGCGCGAGGCGTTCGATCCGGGCGCGTCGGCAGCACCGAAACTTCTAACTCCTGCTGACGGTGCTGTAGTGCCGCTTCTTAAGCCTTCGCAAAAAGAATTCCTGAATCTTGACCGAAATGCCAGGCGCGAGTTTTTTGCCGATCCCGAGAAGAGGAAAAATCTCGCTGCGGGGGGTTGGCAACCAGCGAGCGTACGTTTTTCGTGGAAGGCCGATTCTCCTTCACGCCTTGTAGTTTTAAGGCGAGATGGCGTGCCGTTTTTCGTAGGGAATGTTTCATCTAATGAGCTTACGCTTTCCAATTTTGAAATTGGCCAAAATTATGATTGGCGTGTTGTATCGGGCGGGCTTATAACAAGCGCTTCGTTTTCGACGGCTCCCGAAGCGCCGCGTCTTCTCGATGTAGATAGCGTTCCAAATTTTAGAGACCTTGGCGGCAGGCGTGGTATCGGAGCGCGGCGAGTGCGCCAAGGCATGGTTTTCAGGTCGGCAGCGTTTAACGACGATGTTTCAAAAGGGCCTGACGGTAAAGTGCAGCCAGGGCGTACGCGAATAAACGAATTAAATAGGGATCTTCTTTTGAAGAAGTTTGCCATCCGCACCGACATCGATTTAAGGCGCAGCGATGAATGTTTTGGAATGACCATGTCGCCGCTCGGCGAAACAGTTAAGCGCCACCATATTTCATCGGGCGCATACGAGTATATGGCGAGGGCAAATGCGCGCGAGGCATTTGCAAAAGTGTTTCGCCTTTTTCTTGACGAAGGCAATTACCCTATAAATTTTCACTGTGCGGGCGGGCAGGATCGTACCGGCGCTGTGGCGTTTATCCTAAATGCGCTTTTGGGTGTTGATGAGGAGGAGCTTATCAAGGACTGGGAGAGTAGCGCTTTTTGGAATCCGCGGGTAGGCTTCTCTCACAAGGAGCGCTTTGATAAACTTGTTGCGGTGTTTGATGTCTACAAAGGCAATACCATCAACGAGCGTGTAGAAGCATACGTAAAATCACTCGGGTTTACGGATGTGGATATAAAGCGCTTTCGTGACTTGATGCTTGAGGATTAAAATATAAGAAAGAAGGAGATGAGTTGGAAATGAAAATTATCCGCTGTCTACTTGTTGCCGCCACGTTTGTGGTCATGGCGCCTATTGCATCGGCAGTTAACCACAAGTGGGTCGAGACGAGTGAAGATCCCGACAATGTATTGTCTAATAGAGTACATTTTCCTCTTGATCCCTTAAATATACCATCGACTGATTCTGTTTTGTTCTCCGCGCCGAACAAACTCACATTGCCGCCAGAAACGATTTACGAGGTTCCTTTTGGTGTGCGCATTCAAGGTGCGCGTTATAATTGCCTTACGGTTCAACTTTCGAATGCCTGCTGGCGTCAGGTTGATCGTGGTGAAAGTGAAACCCCGTATACGCATAACGATCGCTTTACAATCAACCTTAATAAGGGCGGTGCGATTTTTCAATATGCATATTCAAGTAATGAGAAAAACGGTTCATTTAATCT
>JAGBXE010000140.1 GCA_017629455.1 Kiritimatiellia bacterium | reverse complement strand
CTAGCAAGCATCGTTAGAAACTCCAAAATACCCCTATTTCCTTGCGCATTTTGCGCGCATTATGATATACTTAATTCGGTTTGGGAATCATATTTCTGTTCGTCGATGGCGTAGGTTTAACGCACAGTGCGGAGGATAATCCGATAAATTCGGAGGTTTGTCCTACGCTTTGGCGGCTTATTTCAAATCATGCTAAGCCAATTGACGCCTGCTTAGGCGTTGAAGGCACTCCTCAATCTGCTACTGGCCAAGCTACAATGTTTACAGGTGTAAACTGCCCGAAGGCGATGGGTAAACATTGTGAAGGCTTCCCTGGGCTTCAGCTTCGCAAGATAATTGAAGAAAGTAATATCTTCCTTTCTCTCAAAGCCTTAGGTAAGAAAACGCGTTTTGCCAACGCCTATCTTACCGACGAAGTAGACGAATTGCGAGAGCGTCGCTTTAAATCGGTCACAACTGTAATGGCGCTTACCACGCCTGAGGTGATTTCAACTACTGCCGACCTTATGGTCGACCGCGCTGTGATGCAAGATCTCACTCGCGAAACCGTTCAAGACCGCTACCCCGACCTTCCGCTAATTACACCTCTTCGCGCTTCAGAGCACCTCTTTCGCATCGCGTGCGAATCCGACTTTACGTTGTTCGAATATTTCCAGACCGATGTCGCCGGTCACTCCATGGACTACGCGCGCGCATGTGCAATTCTCCGCTCGTACGATACGTTCCTTTCGTCTCTCGTCAGAAGCGCAGAGGCAGCTGGCATGACAATAGTTATAACTTCCGATCACGGCAATATCGAATCAATGAGTACGCGCGGTCACACTCGCAATCCCGTGCCGTTTATTGCTTACGGGCCGGGCGAAACGCGCCTCAGGAACGCTGTCTCCTCACTGATCGACGTAACGCCAGCCGTAATTTCTGCCTTAACTTCAGCGCCCGGCGCAATGTTTGGCCCTTGATTGCCAGGCTACAACAAAATCCTCGACAGAATTTTATCTTAACTCCCGATGATGCTGGGTATACAAAAACCGGCACATTCCATAACGAATCGGCAGAAAACGAATAGTATAAGGCGAATGTACCGGTAAAAAGCGCCCAACTTTTTTTACTCACCTTTATGCGTTGCAAGAACTGCGGCAAAGACTAGCACACAGCCCAAAATCTGACTTGCCGTCAAAGTGCTACCTAAGAAGAATATACCGAAGATTGTTGCAAAGACTGATTCCTGCGACAGAATAAGAGCTGCAACACTAGGGGCAATCATGCGCTGACCGATATTCTGCAAGGTGCAAGCTATGCCCGATGAAAGGAAGCCGCAAAATGCTATCGCGCCGGCAGCCGCTAGAATATTTTCGCCCGTCAACAATGATTGTTCTGTAGGCAACTTAAGAAACGGAATACTAAATAAAGCACCTATAAAAAATGATAAACAAGTAAGCGCGAGCGCATCGGAATCGGGCTTTGTCATGAAACGCTCAACTATGCAAATCTGCGTACCAAAGGCAAAGGCGCAAAGGACACAGAGAATTTCACCTAGAGGAAATTTTACGTTACTATTTGCTGTTGCCGCAGCAGATGTAGGATCGCACAAAAACCAAGAGCCGATAATCGCAAGCGCAACGCCCACCCACACAATGCCGCGCGGCCGGCGTTTAGTAAAAAGCCCCATGACAGGCACAACGACAACATAGTTGGCCGTCAAGAATGCGCTCACGCCAGGAGAGGTCCATTGAATTCCAATCTGCTGGAGAGCCATCCCCACCCAAAGAGCCGCTCCGCTCGCTATTCCGCCCAAAACATTCGTGCGCGTAAATAATGTTGCCCACCCTTTTTTTAGCCCTTGAAAGATTACTAGGATAGACAAAAAGATGCCGGCAAGAAGATCAGTGAAGAACGTAAAAGCGAAAGGACCAATATAGTCCATTCCAAGCTTTTGGGCAACAAACGAGCCGCCCCAGATAAGGGCGGTCATAACAAGTAAAAACAACCCTACAGCTTTTCTACTTGTATCATTCATACAAGAACTATCGCAAGCGCGCTTACAGTAAAAGCGCACGCGCCCTTTAAGCAGTTATTACTTGCAGGACGCGTGATAACTCTGTAGCGAGCGAACTTCGCCTTTACCCTTCATGGCGGCAGCAATACCCTCGGCCGCGGCAGTTGCAGCAGCAATTGTCGTCAAATACGGCACCGAGTATTTAATCGCAGCCTGACGGATGCGGGAATCGTCGGCACGCGCATCGCGGCGACCGGACGGCGTATTGATGATAAGGCTTACCTCGCGGTTCTTTATAGCGTCGAGAACATTGGGGCGACCTTCGCCAATCTTTGCTATAACCTTGCCTGCAACGCCATGTTCGGAAAGGAACTTTATAGTGCCTTCCGTACCCACGACGTCAAAGCCAAGTTTAACGAAAAGCTTAACGGCTTCAATTGCGCTTTCCGGCTTGTCGGAAAGCGAAACAAGAAGCTTGCCAGGCTTCGTGGGAAGCGGCGAATTTGCTGCTTCCTGCGATTTAAAGTACGCAAGCCCAAACGTGTCGGCTAGCCCGAGAACTTCGCCCGTGGAGCGCATCTCAGGGCCGAGAACAGGGTCAACCTCGGGGAACTTGTCGAAAGGCATAACGGCTTCTTTAACGCCGAAATACGGAACGACATGGATCTTATCAAGCCCAATCGACTTAACCGTCTCACCGAGTATAAGCTGCGTTGCGACACCAGCCATTTGCGTACCTGCAACCTTAGAAACTAGCGGAACAGTACGCGATGCACGTGGGTTCGCTTCAATCACATAAACCTTGCCGTTCTCAATGGCGAACTGCATGTTCATAAGGCCAACGACCTTAAGCTCCTTGGCTATACGGCGCGTATAATCAAGGATTGTAGCCTTATTTTCTTCGCTAATTGAAGCCGGCGGCAAAACGCACGCAGAGTCGCCCGAATGAATACCGGCAAGCTCAATATGCTGCATTATCGCAGGAATGAAAATATCCTTACCATCGGAAAGCGCGTCAGCCTCACACTCAAGGGCGTGACAAAGGAATCTATCGAGATAGAGCGGGCGGTCGGGAGTTACGCCGACAGCCTTGGCGATATATTCCTTAAGCATGATTTCATCGTAGATGACTTCCATGCCGCGGCCGCCGAGAACGAACGACGGACGAATAATAAGCGGATAGCCAAGTGTCTTGGCGCATTCGATGGCGCCTTCAAGATCGCTTGCCATCATCGACTCAGGCATCGGAACGCCGAGCTTGTCCATGATGGAATGGAAAAGATCGCGATCTTCGGCATCGTCAATAGAATCGACTGATGTGCCGAGAATCTTGCACCCGGCCTCCTGCAAGCCGCGCGCGATATTTAGAGGCGTCTGACCACCGAACTGAACGATAACGCCTTCGGGCTTTTCATGCTCGTAAATCTGAAGGACGTCTTCGACTGTTACTGGCTCAAAGTAGAGTTTATCCGAAGTATCGTAGTCGGTTGAAACAGTCTCAGGGTTGCAGTTTACGATAATCGTTTCGTACCCCATCTTGCGCATCGCCATAGCAGCATGGCAGCAGCAGTAGTCGAATTCGATACCCTGGCCAATGCGGTTGGGGCCACCGCCAAGAATCATCACTTTCTT
The DNA here is from genome assembly GCA_017629455.1 of Kiritimatiellia bacterium. The sequence goes on along the minus strand of JAGBXE010000140.1, from coordinate 7,439 downwards.
TTTGTTGTCGGAAGAAGCTACTTCATTCTTCTCGCCATTGTAGGACGAATAGTAATATGCTTGATCCTCAACACCAGAGACGGGAACTTTGTGCCAGGTTTCTACGCAGCCCAAAGCCTTACGCTGCTCGCGAACGTCTTTCTCGGGAATCGAGAGAAGCTGCGAGATGTATTTATCAGAAAAGCCATCCTTCTTCGCCTTTACGAGCAACGCATCGGGAAGCGCCTGGCCCTTGTACTTAAGAATTTCCTCTTCTTCTTGCACAAGCTCGCGCATCTGGTCAACGAAGTACCCCTTAACGCCGGTGCGCTCGAATATCTGCTCGTTAGTTGCGCCCTTACGCAGAGCTTCATACATCTGGAAGTGACGCTCGGAATTGGGGATGGAGAGCATCTTAAGGAGCTCATCGAGAGACTTCTCGTTGAAATCCTTAACAAACCCTAGCCCCGCACGACCACGCTCAAGCGCACGAATCGCCTTTTGGAAAGTCTCTTTATACGTCTTGCCAATCGACATCACCTCGCCGACAGCTTTCATCTGAGTGCCGAGCTTATCTTCAACCGCGCGGAATTTCTCAAACGCCCAGCGCGCAAACTTAAGCACTATGTAATCGCCCGAAGGCGTATACTTTTCAAGACTTCCATCGCGCCAGTACGGAATCTCGTCGAGCGTCATGCCTGAAGCAAGCTTGGCCGAAACGTACGCAATCGGGAAGCCTGTCGCCTTAGATGCGAGCGCTGACGAACGTGAAGTGCGCGGATTAATTTCGATGATAACTACGCGGCCAGTCTTTGGATCGTGCGCCCACTGGACGTTGCAACCGCCGATAACGCCGATAGATTCAACAATCTTAAACGCATCGCGCTTAAGCTTCTCTTCAAGCTCTTTAGAAATTGTAATAAAGGGAGCGGCGCAAAAGCTATCGCCAGTATGCACGCCAACAGCGTCGATGTTTTCGATGAAACAGACGGAAATCATCTGATTCTTCGCGTCTCTAACGACTTCGACTTCAAGCTCTTCCCAGTTGAGAATCGACTCTTCAATAAGGCACTGACGCGTTAGCGAAGCATCAAGGCCACGCTGGCAAATTGTGCGAAGCTCTTCGATGTTATAGCAGAAACCGCCGCCCGAACCGCCCATCGTGTATGCCGGGCGAACAACTACTGGATAGCCAATTTCCTTCTCGACAAGTTCAACAGCCTCTTCGACTGTGTGGACAATTCCGGAGCGCGGCGTTTCGATGCCAAGCTTTTGCATCGTCGCCTTGAAGACCTCGCGGTCTTCGCCGCGTTCGATAGCATCAAGGTTTACGCCAATTATTTTAACGCCGTATTTCTCAAGAATCCCCTTCTTTGCCAGCGCCATTGAAAGGTTAAGCCCAGTCTGTCCGCCAAGGTTAGGCAAAATAGCATCGGGGCGTTCCTTGTCAATTATCTGCTCTAAACGCGCTTCGTTTAAGGGCTCAATGTACGTTGCATCGGCCATGACAGGATCTGTCATGATAGTCGCCGGATTGGAGTTTACAAGTACAACTTTATATCCGCATGCCCTCAGGGCCTTACACGCCTGAGTTCCGGAATAGTCAAATTCACACGCCTGACCGATAACAATCGGCCCAGACCCGATTATAAGCACCTTCTCGATGTCCGTACGCTTCATTTCGCCTCCGACGCGAACTAAAAAATTGTCTAAAACTGATGTATTATACCATAATTCCGCCGTAGCCTTTGTCCAGATGGTATTTTAGCCATTTCTTAAGATTTCTTAAGGCAAATCTTAAGGTTTTCTTAAGGCTTTTCTTCTCTTTTTTTGCGATAATCCTGCCACAAAAACAAAAAACCAAATTAAAGGTGGGTGTTATGTTAGCAAAATGCTATTCTGGGGCAATAAGCGGTGTAGAGGCACGAACTGTTGAAATCGAAGTCTATTCGACATTTGGCACTTCGCAATTTGCCATTGTTGGCCTTCCCGATACGGCCGTAAAAGAGGCTAAAGACAGAATTCCAACGGCCCTTAAAAACCAAGGTCTTTCTTCGCGCCAAGAATTTGACATTACCGTAAACCTCGCGCCTGCCGACGTTAAGAAAGAGGGCCCAATATACGATTTACCTATCGCAATTTGTCTATTAGCAGCCACCAAGCGCATTAATAACCGAAGGCTCGACGAATACGGCATAGTGGGCGAACTTGCGCTTTCAGGCTCAATAAGGCGCGTTCGCGGCGTTTTGCCGATCGTCCTCGAAATGAAGCGCATAGGTAAAAAAGCTGTTATTGTCCCTGCCGAAAACGCCCTCGAAGCAAGCGTCGTAGAAGGCATTGATATTATTCCAGTCTCCGTTTTGCAAGAAGCTGTCGAATACCTTAACGGCGAGCGCATAATTGAGCCGCACTTCACCGATTTAAGCAAACTAGTTGAAGCTAGCGCCAACGATTTAGACGATATGTCCGACGTAAAAGGCCAAGAAAGTGCGCGCAAGGCGATAGAAGTAGCCGTAGCGGGCGGGCATAATATTTTGATGATAGGCTCGCCTGGTTCTGGCAAGACAATGCTAGCTAGGCGTATACCTTCTCTATTGCCGCCGCTGACAGTCGAAGAGTCTCTTGAAGTCTCGCGCATCCATTCTGTAGCAGGCAACGCCAAGGGTGGCGGGCGCTTTATTACGAGCCGCCCTTTCCGCGCGCCGCACCACACAGTCTCATCGATAGGCCTTTTAGGCGGCGGCACGCGTGCGCTGCCGGGTGAAGTGTCGCTTGCTCACCGCGGCGTTCTTTTCCTCGATGAATTTGCCGAATTTCCAAGGCTGGCTCTCGAAGTTCTCCGCCAACCCCTTGAAGACGGCCACGTGTGCGTTTCGCGGGCGGCTGCTGCATACGATTTTCCGTCGCGCTTTATGTTAGTAGCTGCCATGAACCCTTGCCCCTGCGGTTGGTACGGCGACAAATCTCACGCCTGCCGCTGCTCGCCCTCATCAATTATGAAATACCAAAGTCGAATATCAGGGCCGCTCCTCGATAGAATCGACATTCAAATAGAAGTACCATCTGTCGAAGCGAAGAATTTGCCTGCCTTATCACCAGGCGAATGTAGCGCTAAAATCCGCGAGCGCATTAAAGCTGCGCGCGCTATTCAGGCCGCCCGCTACAAAGGCTTACCTGGAGTAACGACAAATGCAGGCGTAAAAAGTAGCCTTTTACCCGACGTGTGCCATTTCACAGCAAAAGATACTGAAAAGCTGATGCGCATTATTGAACGCCTTGGCCTTTCAGCGCGAGCCTACGATAAAGTCTTGCGCGTCTCGCGCACTCTTGCCGATTTGTCGGGGTCGGAAGCCGTTCGAGACGAGCATCTTCTCGGTGCGCTCGACTACCGCAGGTGCGACGATGAATCAAACTCTTTTTGGATTTGAAACTTATGAACCTCTTTAATTTCCTGAAGTTAAATTTTGCCCAGCTCAAAAGCGCTAAGCCTACGAATATTGGCGTTAGCCACGGTTCATGGGGCGAAGACGTGGCATATCGTTTTCTCAGGCGTAGAGGGCTTAAAATAATTGAACGCAACGAGCGGCCAGTTGCTTCTGATAAGCGCCTTGAAATAGATATTATCGCCTTCGATCCCAAAGTCGAAACACTTGTTTTCGTCGAAGTAAAGCAGCACGCCAGAATATCTCCTTTTGCAAAAAGGCTTTCTAAGATCGATAAGCGCAAAAAGAGAAATCTTAAAAGAGCGTGCAAAGCTTGGCTAAGAACCCACAGATGGTGTGGAAATTTTAGGTTTGATGTAGTCGAAATATACGGTACGCCTGAAGGCGGAAGTCCAATAATCGACCACATTGAAAAAGTAAATCTCTTCGCGCAAAGCGAAAGATTCGTAAAGTGGTCATAATTCAAGGAGAAGAAAAATGGGAAAGATAGCTATAGCTCTCGAAGAAGTAATGAAAACCATACGCAAAGAATTCGGCGAGATGTCGATTCTACGCCTTGGCGATGCAGCCGATACGCCAGTAGAGGCTATTCCAACAGGTGCACTTAGCCTAGATATCGCTCTTGGCGTAGGGGGGCTACCTCGCGGAAGAATCGTTGAATGTTACGGTCATGAGTCTTCGGGCAAAACGACTCTCGCCTTGCATGTTGTAGCAAATGCGCAAAAAGCAGGGGGCGTTGCCGCGTTCATCGATGCTGAGCACGCGCTCGACCCAGCGTACGCTGCTAAAATAGGTGTCGATCTTGATTCGCTTGTAGTTTCTCAACCTAACTCCGGCGAAGAGGCGCTTACAATCTGCGAACAACTCGCAAAATCTGGTGCGGTACAAGTTATCGTAGTCGACTCCGTTGCCGCGCTCGTGCCACAAGCAGAAATCGATGGCGACATAGGCGATGCACACGTAGGCTTGCAAGCTAGGCTCATGTCACAGGCTATGCGTAAGCTTACCTCTACGCTCTCTCAATCCAATACGCTTTGCATATTTACAAATCAAGTGCGCGAAAAAATTGGCGTAATGTTCGGCAATCCCGAAACTACCCCTGGCGGCAAGGCCCTTAAATTCTACGCTACGTGTCGCCTTCAAGTCCAGCGCATAGGCGCTATAAAAAATGCCGCAGGGCAAGTAGTCGGCAATCGTACGCGCGTTAAAGTAGTTAAAAACAAAGTTGCCGCGCCCTTCACCGAAGCAGAGTTTGACATCCTCTATGAATGCGGCATTTCGCGCGAAGGGTCAATTCTTGATGCTGCTATCGCGCGAGGCATTGTCGAAAAGCGCGGCAGTTGGCTTTCATACGGCGAAAAACAAATCGCGCAAGGCTCGCTTGCGGCAATAGCATACTTAAAAGAAAATCCAGCGCTTGCCGAAGAGATAGCTACGCGTGTTAAAGAGCTTCCGCGTTCATCGCCTACGAGCGAATCTAAAAAATCTCGTAAGGATGCCGCATGAAAGGTCAAATATCCTACGAAGAAATAATGGCTATTTTTGCGCCCCCTAACGGGGGTGCATTCTTCCGCAAGATTGCGCAATTAATTCCGCTGTCGGCTTTTATAAGCGAAAATGAAGCCGCTAGAAACGCTTTATTAGTTGCTGCTACTTTTGAGGATTGGAAGTTCGGGTTTGAGGAAAAGAACTATTCGTCAAACCTTCATGATGCTATCCAATTTTTCTCTTCGCCTAAAAGAATCTCGCTTTTACTGGAAAGCGAGATCTCCTACAAGGGGTTAAAGAAACTTGTCGGCAATAGGAAATACCGCGCAAGATAAACGGCTATTTGCCGTTCACTCTACAATAGCCAGAAAACGCTCAGGCGGAGAGACTGGGCGAAATGTCTTTGTCGACACGAAGCAGTGGCGCGTAAAGCCGCTCACGAGCAGCGCCTCTTCTCCCTTGCGCCGCACTTCGCAGGCAATTTCAATTCGCACACCTTTAAGCATTTTGACCCACGCAGTAATTTCAAGGATATCATCGTATCTCGCGGGCGAGCGATAATCAACCTCGGCATGAGTCACCGGGAGCATGACGCCGTCGGCCTCACACTCCCGATAAGTGTAACCGCACGCACGCATAAGTTCATTACGGCTACGCTCGAAAAACTCAAGGTAATTGGCGTAGTAGACAACGCCCATCTGATCGGTGTCGGCATAAGGAACACGGTATTCTATCGTAACGCGTTTCATTTCAGATGCCTTTCAGTTTCATCAATAATCATGCTGCATCCGACAATCTTCTCGACGACGTCGAGCGGCACATAGTAATAATGGTTCGTGCATTCATATCCTATGCGGCTATCAGCGCGAACAAGCGGCAAATATTGCTTAGCCATTTCAAGCTCTAACTTAGCAAACTTGTTCATCCCTGCGATATTGGCCTTGTTTCTCTCGAGAATGAATTTCGACTGATTGACAATCGCCCTAAAGTGCATCGCCTGAGCTTTGAACATATCAAGCTCACGCTTCGCAGCTGCGCGGAGATCAGTGTTTGCCACCTCTGGTACAGCAAGCGCGAAAAGGCGGCAGCCTTCTTCGAAACCATTAGCGACTTTTTCAAAGCGCTCAATCCAAGGGCCGATCGGGAAGCGACCATTCCATTTGTTATCCCAACGGCCAAACCCAAGGCCATCGTACGGAATTCCAACCATCGTCGCCTGGTAGCCAGTCGGCTTCCGATAAAGCACATTGGCAGGCCCCCATTGCTGCGGCCCCTTGTAAGCAACAACGACTTCGTAGGGATAATGTTTAAACCCTTCGGAAAATGCCGTCCATGCCTTACGCACTAAAGGTGCAGCTTTCTTGCCGTAAATATCGTTTGCAATTTCGTCCAGGCTATCACCACCAAAAACGCGCAGATTCAACGCCGGCGCAGAACCACAGCTCCACGAAAGCATAACGCCTTTGACGCCTTCCGCGCGCAGACGCGCAGCATGCTCAGAAACGAGATCCATCACAGGAATATAAGGGAACGACGAAAGCTCCCATGAGCAGCAAGCTTGCACCTTGGCAACTGCAGGAAGATTAAACTTTGCCGCCTTCGCCCAGTACGACTTGGCGTTCTCACCAGGGCCACCAATGGCAATTGAATAATCGTGCGCCTCTACGGTCTTGTCACCGACGGTCACAGGAATACCATTTTCACTCACGTGCAATACGCGGCAATTCTTTTTCGGAAGACGGCTAAAGACTTCATCTTCCAGACCCTTCGGCCACGACCAGTTCCATACTATCGTCTCGGCAGAAGGATCGCCTGCTGCAACACCTTCAGCAATAACCGTATTAACCTCAGCAACAATATCGGCAACACTCCTACCACGGCAACGCTCGCATGAGGCCTGCTGCCTATGAGATGCGCAACTCGTAAGGTTTTCGCTCATCGTAATTGTAAAGACACCTCCCAGCCCCTTAACCTGCGAAAAGAGTGATGTAAGAGAATCACGCAACCAGCGACGTGTCTCTTCTGACGAAGTGCACATAGCAGCAATAGCCCTATTGTCCTCGACAACGCCGCGCATCTTCTCGCGCCCTGGCACATCAAAAAATGACACAGAAACGCTGCGTGGCTCGTTCATATACAAATAAACTTTTATCCCGAACTTTTTCGCACGCTGAACAAGCTTCTTTAGATTCGCAATGCGCATTTCGCTTCCAACGCCGAACTCGGGATATTTGGGGTCCTTCACAAGGGTGTTCAGCACAACGTGCATCCAAACGGCATTCACATTCTGCGCGGCAAGACGCTGTAAAAGACCGTCGGGGAATGAGCTCTCTGCTCCATCTGATGCCAGAGGATCGCCATAATCGGCAAAGTATGACGATATCATTCTGAAATCAAACCCTTCACCTTTGGCGGCAGGCTTTATTGGGAGCTTTGGATCAATTTTCGAAAGATCCTTTACAAACTTAAACCGCGGCTCTTCTGCAGCGTTTGGATCAACACCCTCCTTCGCAAGAACCTTAGCAATAT
>JAGBXE010000139.1 GCA_017629455.1 Kiritimatiellia bacterium | reverse complement strand
GGGTCTGCCATCGACTCTACGCCTATTGCCTCGCGGAATGCCTTCGTGTGGCCAGGCACATCGAACTCGGGCATAACGATTATGCCGCGTTCAGCGGCATAATCAACTAGCTTAACGAAATCTTCTTGCGAATACTGACATCCAGGATTGCGGATCGTAGCTTTAGGAGACGAAAGCTCTGGCACCGCCTTCGACGCCATGCGCCAACCCCAGTAATCGGTAAGGTGCCAATGAAACAAATTGAGCTTATAATCAGCCATAAAATCAACAAGCTCGCGAATCGTCTCAATCGGCTGCCAGTTCCTGCCGCAATCAATCATAAAACCGCGCCAACGCAAGTGTGGCCAGTCTACAATCGTTCCGCACGGAACAAAACCTTTGCCCAATTTGGAAAGCTGATTAAGCGTAACACGTGCAAAGCGCTCGCCTGCTTGGCCGCCAGCAGTTATCGTTGCAACGCCTGAGGGCAAAATCTCAAGGCGATACGCCTGATCTGCAACGTCTTGAGGCGCGCCATCAATTGCCGCGCGCTTGCACGTTACTTTAAGCTTGGAAGCCTGAATTGCCTTTGAGCCTGCTAGCGGCGTCAATGAGCGCGGCATCGGAACAAGCTCGCTAAATACGCACGCCTTGCCCTTCTCGGCAGCAGAGACAAGATCGACCCAATCGTACGACTTAAGCGCACCGTAAACGATAGTCTCGTACGAAAGCCCGTCAAGCAAATCGTTCTCAATATAAGCGCGCCACGATGGTGGCTTATCGGAAAGCTCAAGCCCGGCAAAAAGACCAGGCTCTAAAAAGTATGCGTGAGATGCTGCCACGCAATCGGCGCCAGAGGCTACGAGCTTTTCTTTATATTTTGAAAGACGCGCCTTTGCAATCATCTGCTCTGCTTTGCGCGCTACGTAAGATGTGCCAAGCCAAGCGTCCATGGCGGCGACTTCCTTCGCAGGCGAATGGTACGTCGCCCAGTATGTGCCACGCTTGTAATTCGGCGTCTCTTCGGCGATGTACGGCTGATCGGTGCGAATGCCCGTAACCTTCAAAACGAGCTCGCGCGTAAGCTGCGGGCGGCCAGCCTTATCAAGCCTGGAAAGCTCATCCCTTAAGAAATCATAACCCGTGCGCTCGCCCGGAATCGACAGCACACTGCCAGAAGAAGTAGCGTATGATTTAGGGCTTTCGCCAAAGGCGCAATCAACCTTATCAAACGAGAAATTTTTATCAAGCTTTGCAGTACATTCTTTATGCAACGCATTCTCGTCGCCCTTAAGCCAACGCTTCATCCATTCGACTGAGCCTTGCCTAGTTGATTCATACCAGGAATGCGGACCAGGAGCGCTTTGATAATCGGCCATTTCACCGTTGCCGAATTTATTGTAAAACATCTTGACCGATGCAAACGTTGATAACGCCCCTCTAAATGGAAACGCATCTTCTTCAGCAAACGTAAGCCTGATCGGGCGAGGCCAAACCATCAGCGAAAGTGCCAAGTGGTTGAGGCCCTTAGGAAGCTGCCCGAAAATTATCTGCTCACAATCCTGCGGCCCCCAGTCCTCTGCAAGCGTACGCATACTGCAAATGAAGCACGAAGGACACGCCGCCTTAAGACGCTCGTCGAGAGCTGCCAAGTACGCCGTAAGCGTACCGCCGCCCGACTGGCCCATCATACCGATTCTAGATCCATCAATATCCTTGCGCGTTTGAAGATAATCGATAGCGCGTATTCCATCCCAAATTCGAAACTGCGCCATCCCCCAACCAAGCAGATGAGCGCGCAAACCAAGATTCACGTGCCCGCCTACACTCTTCTTAACGCCACCTTGAAGTTGTCCACGCTCACCTTGATCAATAGGATCGTAAATGAGAACAGCAAAGCCCGCCTTCACACCCTGAACTGATGCACGCTGATAATTCATGCACGCCTTGCCATCAATAGAGTGGCCGCACGAAATAAGTATGGCCGGGTAAGGGGCTGAAAATGCCGGATTGTCAGGCAAAAACAAATTCGCCGTCACATGATGCCCGGGGCGCGAAGCAAAGTAAAGTTTCTCAACTTTATAGCCATCCCTCTTTTCAACACCCGTCACAACGGGGTTAAGCGCCGTCTTCTCCGGGAAACCGCCAATCGAAGAAATAAACGCCTCACGCAAAGCCTTCTGACGTTTTACAACTTCTTCTGGCGTCTTAAGCTCATCCCACGCATATTCAGCGGCAATATCAAGACGAGAAACCTCAGCCATGCGCCTATCGAACGCAGGGCAAGCTCCGCTCACCATGCGCGCGCGCTGCATTTCCTCAGCTTGAGCAATGTTGGCTCCAGCAATAGCAAGCACGCACGCGCCAAGGCGCACAAAAGGTACGCGCGGCAAAACAAAGCCCCAGATCTTAAACAAGTACTTTAAGTTAATCATTGTCATAGTTGATTTTATCCCGTGTTCTTTTAATGAAGCTAAATCTTCGCGATTAAAACGCGCGTTATCAAATGCCGTTGATTGGCCGCCCGAGCGCATCACTACGAAGCAACGCGCAATTCTCCTAGCAGACGCGCCAGCGATGCGCAAGAAGCGCAGCTCAACATCAAAATCGGCACTCTTGCGATACTTTTCAAAATTGTAATAGCCAAGGCGCTCATAAAGGGCGCGGCGGCAGTAAAATGTAGGATGCGGAACCATCGCGCCAAAACGAAACATCCATTTACGCCAGAATCTCGAACTGCAATAGCGCCTGACAGGCGCACTGCGCATAGCATCGAGCGTAGAGACATTGCGCGAAACAAACTTTACATCGCCGTATACTACCTCAAGCGAAGAATCATTAAACGCCTCTGCGACAGATGAAAGTATATCGTCAGATGCAAAGACATCGTCTGCATTGAGCATCCCGACAACATCACCTGTCGCCATGGCGATACCCTTGTTCATAGCATCGTATGTGCCGCGGTCGCTCTCGGATATCCACTTTACATTAGATGATTTTAAGATATCAAGCGTACCGTCGGTAGATCCGCCATCGACTACGATATGCTCTATCTCAAAACCATCGCGGCGTTGGCGAGCTACACTGTCAATCGCATCACGCAGCGTTGCCTCAGAATTGCGACACACGGTTACGACTGATATCTTCATGCGCCTTCACCCTCCTGAGATACACTCTCTTTATGAGCAACTTCAGCACGCACCATTTTAGCCGATATTGCCTCTGCCGAAGGAAGCGAGGCTGCCGCTTGCACGCCCATTTCTTTAAGCCCTTCTAGGCGCCTTACTACATTGCCGCTCCCTGTGCAAAGCCTATTGAGCGACTGATTGTACGCCGCAACTGCCGCCGCCAAGCTCTCACCGATTGCATAAAAACCATCACGGCGGGCACCTCCGCTCAAAAAGATATTAAACTTTTCAACGAGCGCTTCGGCCGCTTCACGAATTTTCATGACGCGTTTTTCTGCCCTGTCACGCGCCCAGAGCTCGGCCAGCATACGGACGATTGGCATAAGGCTTGAGGCATTTACAAACGCTACATCATTGCGCCATGCCCAATCGCGAAGAGGCATCTTGCCGCTAGGGGTGTCGACTTCGGATTTCATGGCTATTAAGTACACCTCTTCAAAAGGAATATACATCAACATCGTATTAAGTATGCGCCGCCCAGTTGCCGCTGAAATCTTGCGGTGGTAATCGGCCCTCTTCATCTCCTTTACATGCTCAACTACCGATGCGATTATGCGCTTTACCGCATTTTCTTTAGCTTCGCCTTCTGCGCCTACGCTATCGACATAGGCAGCCATCGTAGTTTTAGCATCAATAACCAGCCATCTTTCGCCAGGCATCTTAACGAGCACATCGGTACGCATATCGGCATGATCGCTACCTGGCGTCGTAAATGTTTCCTGGCAATCAAAATCAACAGTCTCAACCAACCCCCCAAGCTCCAATACCCGTTTAAGCTGTATCTCGCCCCACTGCCCCGTGACCTGCGCATCAGAGCTAATGGCGGTAGCTAGTTTATCGGCCTGCTCAGAAACTAGATTCGTCTGCAATACAAGTTTTTCAATATCGGCCTTAAGGCGCGCAGTGCGCTCTGTATCGGCTTTATTGACATCTTCTACGCGATTGCGGAACGCGTCAATATCTTTGCGGAGCGCATCGGTAATTTGTTTTACACCTACAACCGACTCCTTCTCAAGCTGCGCTTTCTTCTCGCGCAACACATCTTCAGAAAGCGCCTTAAATTGATCCTTCGCGGCAGAAAGCACTTGCTGATAATGGCGCTCCATGTCGGAAATACGCGACTGCTCGGACTTAATTGCATAAATAGCGCGCTGCCGCCACAGCCATGCTGTAGCTAATGCACCAAACGCCAAAGCTGCAAGCGCGACAAGTGCAAACACTGTTAGTGCGCTACCTAGTCCTATCGCAGTAAAAACTGGCTCTACAAGGGAAATTGACATTTCCCCATATTATATCATATGAGGGAATGGGTAATGGGGAATGGGTAATGGGTAATGGGGAATGGGGAATGGGTAATGGGGAAGAGTTACACTTTTAAATAAATGCGTTGCCGATGAAGGAAATAGAGGAAAAGCCAGCAAACGGCAATGTAACCTATCTTAAGCACAACAACGCCCCAAACCTCAGGAAAGAGAGAAGCTACGCCATTAAAGAAAAAGCCTGCAACATCCCTAAAGCCAATTATGCGTTGAGCCATAAAGATAGTGATTGAATTCATACCAATGACCGTAAAGAACGTTGTCCACTTTCGCCAACCGCGCACGTCGATTATCCAATAAAAGAGCGAGAAAAGCGCGAATGAAATCCCGCCGACGACTAGCACGAAACTAGGCGACCAAAGGCTCTTATTGATTGGGAAGACTTGCGACAGCGCCAGACCTGCCACAAGACAGAAAACGCCAGCGGCAAGTAACTCAAGCGCTTTGCGCCCAGTCGCCGCCAAACCGCCGCGGCGAATAATGCCGCCAGCAAACATACCGAGCATGGCAGTTACAATTGAAGGTAGAAATCCTGAAAAGCCCTCTGGATCGTAAAGCGGACGATACGTGTGACCACCTGTCACAGTCCTATCAAGCCAACAGCCGAAATTCCCCTCCTGAGAAAATGGGTCAACAGGAACTGCCGCGCCAGGAGCCGTTATAAAAATAGTTCCAACTGTCACAGCTGCCAAAATACCGGCGGCAATGCAAAGGCGTGTTTTAACGCCGAATATTAAATATATCCATGCTGCCAACATCCATGCTGTACCAATCCGTCCAAGAACACTCCACACGCGAAGATGTTCAAAGTCAAAGTTGAGTACTCTACTACAAACAAGGCCTAGCAAAACAAGAATTACGCCGCGCTTCAATGCCCTAAGCGCAATTCGCCCGTCACTAAGCCCCTGCGCTCGGCTTTTCGCGCATGAAAATGGAAAACTCACGCCAGCCATAAAGAGGAAAAGCGGGAAAATAATATCCATAAATTGGAGACCATGCCATGGAACATGTCCGAATTTTGCCGGGAGTTCCGTACACCCAAACACCGCCGCAACAGCATAAACAAGCGCTTCACCGCCCATGATGAATAACATATCAAAACCGCGTAGCGCATCAAGCGAAACTAAGCGACCTTCTTTTTTCTTTTCACAT
>JAGBXE010000138.1 GCA_017629455.1 Kiritimatiellia bacterium | reverse complement strand
TGAAGGACGATCCAGAGGTCTTCGCGGCAATCGAAGCTCAGACGAGCCAGGAAGACGCAGAGATCAACTTGATTGCTTCTGAAAACACATCGTCGCGCGCCTGCCGTGAGGCGGCAGGTTCCGTGTTGATGAACAAGTACGCCGAAGGTTATCCGGGCAAGCGTTGGTACTCTGGGTGTCTGCCTGTCGACGCTGCCGAAGAACTCGCTCGTAAACGTGCGTGTGAGCTTTTCGGTGCTGAGCATGCGAACGTTCAGCCGCATTGCGGAAGTGCAGCTAATATGGCTGTTTATTTCGCAACAATCAAGCCCGGCGATACGATTCTTTCGCTCTCGCTTGATCAGGGCGGTCACCTCTCGCACGGCTCGCCTGTCAACTTCTCTGGCAAGATTTACAATATCGTTCCTTACACCGTTAATCCCGAGACGGAAGTCCTCGATTACGATGCAATCGAACGTCAGGCGCTCGAAGTCAAGCCGAAGATTCTTCTCACGGGTGCATCGGCTTATCCGCGTACGATCGATTTCAAGCGTGTGCGCGAAATTTGCGATAAGGCAGGATGCATAATGGTCGTTGATATGGCGCACATTGCCGGCCTTGTTGCTGGCGGCGTTCATGAGTCGCCTGTTCCGTACGCCGATTTTGTGACGTCCACAACGCACAAGACGCTCGGCGGTCCGCGCGGCGGTCTTGTCCTCTGCAAGGAGAAGTGGGCTAAGGCTCTCGATTCGGCTGTGTTCCCTGGTATGCAGGGCGGCCCCTTGGAGAACATCATTGCCGCGAAGGCTGTCGTCTTCCGTGAGTGGATGGGCGAAGAGAAAAAGCAGTACGCAAAGCAGGTCGTAAAGAACTGCGCCGTTATGTGCAAGACTGTCCAAGATCGTGGTTACAGGATAGTTTCTGGCGGCACCGACAACCATCTTTTCCTTGTTGACGTTAAGACGTCGAAGGGGATTACCGGTAAAGAGGCCGCAGCCGCTCTTGATGCAGCTGGCATCATCGTCAACAAGAATACGATTCCGTTCGATACGGAAAGCCCGTTCAAGACTTCGGGCATTCGCGTTGGCACAGCCTCTGCAACTACTCGCGGCATGAAGGAGCCCGAGATGATTAAGATCGGCACTTGGATTGCCGACGTTCTCGATGACATTACTAACGTCTCCGTGCAAGAGCGCGTCAAGCGTGAAGCTGCGGAGCTTGTGGCGGGCTTCCCGGTGCCATAGTGGTGCCGCCCGCCGCGAAGGCTACCGAAAGTATGACAAATATCGTCTGCGAAGGGGGCGTTTGCCGGCTGGTGGATATGCCCGAAACAGCAACGGCGGCATCTGATGCCGCCTTGCCTCTTGTTGCAAGGCTTGCGCATGGCTTTATGGAGCCAGCGGAGTTTTTGGCGTTCCTGAATGGAGCCGACCAAACTGCCGCTGGGGCGTTGCCTTCATCGCTTGCTATTTTGCCTTTTTTCCTTCTCTTGGCAGGGCTTGCGATGAATCTTACTCCGTGCGTCTTGCCGATGGTGCCAGTAAACTTAATTATAATCGGCAGGTCCTGGCGGCGAGGCGTAGCTTACGCTCTTGGCATGGTGCTTTCATACGGGGCGTTAGGCTTGGCTGCAGCATTAGGTGGGCTAGCCTTTGGCGTTATTCAAGGTAGTGCATGGTTTAATGCTTTTGTCGCTACTGTCTTCGCCGTTCTCTCGCTTTCGATGTTCGGCGTATTCAATATCGATTTTTCTCGCTATCGTCCAATGGCCGAGAAGTCTAGCGTCTTTTCACGAAGATCGTCGCTTCTCTTTCCGCTTTTTATGGGCGCGCTTTGTGCAGTTTTAGCTGGCGCGTGCGTAGCGCCAGTTTTAGTGTCAGTACTTCTTTTAACAGCCGATCTTTACGCGCGCGGTGAATCGGCAGCACTCCTCTTGCCGTTTCTCGTTGGTGGCGGCATGGCGCTTCCGTGGCCGTTTCTTGCAGCGGGGCTAAATGTCTTGCCGAAGCCGGGAGCTTGGATGAAAGTTGTAAACCGAATTTTTGGCGTAGTTATTTTAGGCTTTGCTTGTTACTATGGCTTTTTGGCAGCGAGGGGGCTCTTCTTAAAAAAAAGCGAAGAAACATATGTAAATGTAAGTGTAGAAGCTACACCTTCGACCATATCGGATAAACTTCGTTCAGCTAAGCGTCCTGTCTTAGTCGACTGTTGGGCGACGTGGTGCAAGAATTGTTCTGCAATGGAAGAGCGAACGCTATCAACGAGCGCCGTTCGTAAGGCCTTGGAAAAGTTTACTGTAATACGTTTGCAGGCAGAAGACATCGGCGAGCTAAAACGCCAGAGCGGTTTTGAGAATGTTAAGGGTTTGCCAGCGTTTCTTATATTCGAGTGATAGGTCGATTATCCGTGCCTAAAAAACCGATAGACTTAATTGTAAGCGCGCTTCTTGCTAAAGTACGTCTTGACGCATCGGGAGCTAAGTCTCTCGCGCACATTCTAGTCGTAGTGCCAACGGCGCAGTCAGGTAGGCGCTTGCGCCGCATTTTGGCCGAGAGGCTTAAAGCAGTAGTGCCGCCTATGATTAAAACTCCGCGCGGCATGATGCTCGATGAATCAGACGCGATGCTGGCATGCCGCACTGATGAGATTTCGGCTTTTGCGACGGTACTAGGTGATTGCGCCGTGCGTTTAGGCGCGCAAGAAGGATCTGACTTACTGTTGCTGGCTAGACAGTTAGCAGATATTCGCATCGTACTTTCATCGAAGGCTCTATTCTTTTCAGATGTTTTATCTGTCGTTAAATCTGAGATGCCCGATGATAGCGAGCGTTGGAATGTGCTTGCTGAAATAGAAGTTCAATATTTAGCCGAGTTAAAGCGCCGCGGCAAAAAAGATTCTATATCTGCCATGAAGGAATTTAAGCCCGACTGGCCAGAGATAGAAGAAGTTATTTGCTTTGACGATCCTGTAGTTTTAGCAAACACTCTTAAGTGTGCTCTTGCGCCAATTCAAATTTCGCAAGTCGAGCCTTGCGCAACTGCCGCCGACGAAGCAGAGCGCATAGCAGAGATTTTCGCGCAAGTTAAGAGCGACGAGGCGTGGCCGGCGTTGTGTGTTGCCGACGCAAGGATGTTCACCGAGATAGTTGCGGCCATGCGCGCAAAAGGTGTTAACGTTCACGATCCGTCAGAAACGCGGCTATCGACTTCGTCGCTTGGTCATTTAGTTTCGCAGATAGTATCTCTTTTACGCACGTCATCATATTCGGTATTTTCCGCTTTTATCCGTGGTGGAGATGTGCGCAGGTGGATTTGTTCGGAGCTTGAGATCTCAGACGAGGAGATGACCGAGGCGCTTATCGATCTTGACGGAAGGCAAGCGGAATATTTGCCGCAGAAGATAGATGACATCCGTTTTAAGACGCGGTCTAAATTAAGGGCAATATTTGAACTTGTCGATATTGCTCTTCGCAAGAAGGGACTTCGCGGAATTCTTCAAGCTATCTTTTCTGGGCGCACGCTTGATCAGCGCGATCCTGCTTCTCGCGAGTTTGCCGCGGCCGCCGAGGTAGTTAATCGCCTTATTGACGAATGCGCTGGAGACCATGCGCTACTTGAGTTAAGGCTTGAAGAATCGACTTATTCGCTTGAGCCTGACGAAGGAGCCGACATATTAACTGATGGCTGGATGGAGCTGCCGTTTCTTGATGCCGACGAGTTGATTGTGGCGGGCTTTCAGGAAGGGTGCGTTCCCGAATCAACGTTTGGCCATCCGTTCTTGCCAGATAGTTTGCGTACGAAGTTGGGTCTTCCCGACAATGCAACGAAGGAATTGCGCGACAGAGCGATTTTCCGCATGGTAATTTCTTCGCGAGCAACACAGGCGGTGAAGGTCTTTTTCCATCGCGTAGATTCATCAGGCGATATGCTTAAGCCCTCGCGCCTTTTATTTGAGACTTCCGACGATTCCGATTTGGTTGCGAGGGTAGAAAAGTTTTACGCAAGCGGTGTAGGCAGTAGTGAAAGTTCTGCGCCGGACATTCCCGAATCGTGGCGGCTAAAGCTTCCTATTCCGCCTGAGGAAAGGCAGATAACTGACTTGTCGCCAACGCGCATTGATTTGTATTTGAGGTGTCCGTTTACTTGTTACTTGCGCGACAAGAATGTTCTTGGCGATAAACGCATGGACGACAAGGCTCAAGAGTTGGCTCCGTGGGAATATGGCAATATGGCGCATGAGGCTCTTGAGAAGTTTGGCACTTGCGAAGTCAAAGATTCAACCAAAGAAAAAGAAATAGCCGATTTCTTGTGCGTCAGTGTCGACGAGTGGCTTCATAATCGTTTTGGTAGTTCAGTGCCAATCATTGTTGCTATGCAAGGCGAGTCTGTCAAACGAAGGCTTGCGCACTTTTCGAAAATTCAAGCAGAGCGTCGCAAAGAAGGGTGGCGGATTATGGCCGCTGAACGCAAGCTTGAAGTTCAATATGGCCATACACGTTTTCACGGCAAATGCGATCGTATTGATTTTAATGATGCTACTGGTCAGTGGTGCGTAATTGATTACAAGACATGGGATACGGCGCAGAAGGCAGAGTTCCTGGAGATCAATAAAAAGGATGGCTCGCAAAAGTGGAACAGTATTCAGCTGCCGCTTTACTGTGCAATGCTCGATGCTGAAAATACAGAATTTGCTCACGCCCGTCTTGATAAGATTCTTTCGTGTTACTGTGTTTTAGGTAAGAGCGCAGATGAAGTAAAGTTTACTGAAGGAGTTGGTGGCGCATTTGTTCCTGAAGCTGAAAAGCTTGTCAGAAATTTGATTGAGAGAATGGAGCGCGGCATATTCTGGCCGCCTGGCAAAAATAAAGAATGGGAGTATGAATATGCCTCTTGGCTGAATCCGTCGCCAGAGACTACTGTTTCGCCGGAATGGATAGCCGATCAGAATAGGCGTATAGAATCAATGAAAGGAGACGATTTATGAAAATAGCATTCTTAAGTGATATTCATGGTGTACCTTCGGCGCTTGAAGCAGCGCTTAAGAAGGCCGAAGAGTTGGGTTATGAGCGCTTAGTTTTGCTAGGCGATTTGCTATACCACGGCCCGCGTAATGGTGTACCAGATTTTTACGACCCAGTTAAGGTTGCAAAAATTCTAAACTCCATCAAAGAGCGCATAGTGGCCGTTCGCGGCAATTGTGATGCCGAGGTCGACCAGATGATGTTTGAGTTTCCGATGATGTCCGATTATGCCATACTGGAGGCGGGAGAAGAAAAGTTCTTTCTTACGCATGGCCACATTTGGAACGAGCGCAATTTGCCGCCGCTTGGTACTGGCAGCGTACTTGCTCATGGACATACGCATATTCCAGAACTTAAGACGCTGGAAAATGGCATGCGTATATTTAACCCGGGGTCGGTTTCTTTGCCAAAGGCGGGTTCTTCACGCTCGATAGGCTTTTTTGATGGAAGCGAAATTCGCCACTACGCCATTTAAGAGTTAGTCGATTGTATTAGTGTTACAGTATAAATAGAGCCAAGTCGATTATGAAGTTAGCAATCGTTTTAGCTTTTTTTGCTGCGGCAAACGCGTTTGCCGGTGAATGGGAAATGTTTGAGCGCCGCGTTGGAATGTTTGTCCACTGGGGCATATATTCAGTTGACGGGTATCATGAGCAGCAGAGATGGCGGCAGAAGATGCCGCGTCGCGAGTATGCTAAACGTGTCGCCGGTTTCACTGCGGAGAAATTTGACGCAGAAAGTCTCGTCAAGGCGGCAGAGTCGCTAGGGGCGGAATATATCGTCTTCACCACAAAACACCATGACGGATTTTGCATGTGGGACACGAAGACGACGGACTTCAATGTCATGAATTCCCCGGCAAGGCGCGACCTTGTGCGTGAAGTGTCTCAAGCCTGCCGGCGGCGCGGAATAAAGCTTGGGTTCTATTTTTCTAATCCCGACTGGAATCATCCTAACGGCTACAATAAGCTTTCGACGCATCAGACGCCGCCCGAAGCAGGCGACGTACCTGATATGGGCGTATTCAAGGAATTCGTCAAAGCGCAGATAACGGAATTGATGACATCGTACGGCGAGATATGCTGTCTCTTCTGGGACATCCCTACGCACATCGACGCGCCGGAGATGAACATGCTTGTGCGCAAGCTCCAGCCCGGAATAAAAATCGACGACCGCGGATGGGGAGAGGGTGGCGACTATTCCACTCCGGAGCGCGGGCTTCCGGTTGGTGCCGCGTTCGAGAAGCCCACCGAAGCGTGCGATTCCGTCGGTGCGCGAAGCTGGGGCTTCCGCGTCAACGAGGACTATCGCACGGTCGGCTACTGCACGCGCGCAATCGACCAGGCGCTTTCGAGGGGCGGCAACTTTCTGCTGAACGTCGGGCCCAGGGCCGACGGCTCTTTGCCCGATGAGGTTCTCCAACTTCTGGCGAAGACGGGCGCGTGGTATCGTCGCGTCAAGGAGTCATACTGCAAAACGACGACTGTGCCGTGGCCGGAGAAAGGCGAGAACGTTTATGTAACGCGGCGCGGCGGTACGGTGTATGTCCATTGCGCGCACGGGCTGGACAAGACAGGGCTTGATCTTTATCCGCTAAGCGTCTTGCCGTCCAAGGTGACGGTACTCAACGATTCAAGCAATCTGGAGAGTGAACTAGCGGTTATGCCGAATCGCTGGCAGGAGGGCAAGAAGACGCTACACGTCAAAGGGATCGATGCCGAGAGATATGCCGGCAGATCGGTTGTCTTGCGCCTCGATTTCCCTGAAGGCGTCGACCCCTTCATGTCGGATGCCCGCTAACCGTTTCCCGTCCCTCTTTTTGCTCATCTCTTTTGGTATAATGTAAGTATGGCAGATCAACCTAAACAGGCATGGCGTTCGTGGCTCCTAATTGCAATGGTGGCGGTAGCTTTCTTTGCGATGTATCGTATGAACCCGAATCCGCCGAGCGTGCGTGAAATAACGCTACTTGAATTCTATCAGGCGATGGAGCAGGGAAAGCTCATCGAGCCTGTTACACGCATTGTCGACCGTGACGAGGGCGAAACGTTCCTTACTGGCGAAAAGGAACTTGATGACCTTGACGAAAAAGGCAATCCCAAGCGTGAGTCGTATCGCGTTTCACTCGTTCCCGGCGAGAACGAAGGTACGATGACCGATATCTTAAACAGTTCCATTAAGGTGGTCGTCAAGGAGCGTAAGAGCGCATTGTCGCCGTTCATCATCCAAACACTTTTCTTTGTCGGGATGATGTTCTTGTTCTATTGGTTTTTCTTCCGCCGCGCTGGCGGTGGCGGTCCGTTCGGTTTTGGCAAGTCGCGCGCGCGTGTTTTGAACGGCTGCGAGGAAAAGGGGAATAAAACATCTTTCGCCGATGTTGCCGGTGTCGACGAGGCGCGCGAAGAAGTGCAGGAGATAGTTTCGTTCCTAAAAGACCCATCGGCGTTTAAGCGCCTCGGCGGGCGCATTCCAAAGGGCGTTCTTCTCGTCGGTCCTCCCGGCACGGGCAAAACGCTTCTTGCGCGCGCAATCGCGGGCGAAGCTAAGGTGCCGTTCTTTGCGATGAGCGGCAGCGATTTCGAAGAGATGTTCGTTGGCGTCGGCGCAAGCCGCATGCGCGATGTTTTTGCCGAGGCGAAGAAGCGTGCGCCGTGCATTGTCTTTATCGACGAAATCGACTCTATCGGCCAAAAGCGCACGGGGGCCGGTTCTTTCGGCGGCTCGCACGCATATGAGCAGACGCTGAATACGATGCTTGTCGAGATGGATGGCTTCGATGCCAATGAAGGAGTAATCGTTATTGCGGCAACCAATCGTCCCGATACGCTTGACGCGGCGCTCTTAAGGCCCGGCCGCTTCGACCGCCAGGTCGTAGTTGAGCTTCCTACGCTCAAAGGCCGCGAAGAGATTCTTAAGCTTCACGGCGCTAAAATTACGTTTGCCGAAGATGCCGATCTTTCGCGCGTAGCGCGCGGCACCCCAGGCTTTTCTGGGGCGGATCTTGCCAACCTTCTCAATGAGGCGGCTTTGATGGCGGTGCGCAAAAAGCTTGAAGGTGTCGATATGGCGACGCTCGACGAGGCACGCGATAAGGTGATTTGGGGCCGCGAGCGCAAGTCGGCCGGGTACTCGCAGAAAGACCGCGAAACCACCGCCTGGCATGAAGCGGGGCACGCGCTGCTGCAGGTACTCTTGCCCGATGCCGATCCTCTTCATAAGGTCACGGTCATTCCGCGCGGCCGCGCGCTTGGCGCTACGATGTCGCTTCCTGAACGCGATGTCCTCAACAGAACAAAGCGCCATTTCCTAGCCGAGATGCGCATTTGCTGCGGCGGGCGCATAGCCGAAGAACTTTTTACCTCTGATATTTCTACAGGCGCAGCTCAAGATATTGCTCAAGTTACGCGCATTGCTCGCGAGATGGTTTGCCGTTACGGGATGAGCGACAAGTTTGGCTTCCAGACTTTTATGGAAAGCTCGCAGCTTTCGCAGCATGAGTTGCCGCCTCAGTTTAGCGAGGAAACATCGCGTGAGATCGACGATGAAGTTAAGCGTCTTATCGATGAAGCATACACTGAGGCGCGGCAGCTTATCGAACAGAACAAAGAAGCTTTAGAGCGCCTTGCTAAGGCACTTATCGAACGCGAAACTATGGACGGACGCGACGTGGAGGCTTTAATCCGTGGTTGATGTGTCTGCTATTGCCCAGATATTTATTTTGTATCTGGTGATATACGCAATCCTGAAACGCGCGAAAGGTTCGCGCGTCGGGCAGGCGCTCACAGGCATTGGCATATTAGCAGCAGCCATGTTTGCCTTTACGTATCTTTTCCAGTTCGATGTACTTTCGGCAATCATCCGTACGCTCCTTGTATATTTGGCGATTTCGACAGTCGTAATCTTTCAGCCGGAGATACGCCGCGTTCTTAGTCAGGTAGGCGCGTTTCGGTCTATTGAAAAGCGTCGTTATGGGTCCGATGGAGCAGCGACGCCAACGTTCGTAGCCGAGACAATCGCGGCTCTTTCAAAGCACCGAATAGGCGCGCTCCTGGCGTTTGAGCGCGGCATATCGCTCAAAGGCTACGAAGAAATGGGTGTACCTCTTAACGCCACTTTTTCGCGTGAATTGCTGGAGTGTATTTTTACGCCTCCAATGCCGCTTCATGATGGCGGCGTTACACTGCGCGACGGGCGCCTTTCGGCGGCGCATTGCGTTTTCCCCGTTTCAGGCAATCCTGACCTTGACTGCGGGGGGATGCGCCATCGCGCGGCAGTTGGGCTTTCCGAAGAGACAGATGCGCTCGTCATCGTCGTTTCCGAAGAAACGGGCGCAGTTTCCGTTGCGCATAACGGAAGGCTTATAAAGTACTCAGGCCAGCAGTGTGTTTCATCGCTGGAGCGTTGGCTCACAAAGGCTTTGCCTAATCCGAACAGCCAGAGCCGGATCGTTCAGTTCTTCACCTCGAAATTTATTCCCAAGTTTCTTGGTCGTTTTGCCAAAGGAGGAGTGAAATGATATTTGGCAAGATGCGTGAATGGTTCAGTAACGGCGATTGGGGTCTTAAGATACTTTCGCTCGTTCTGGCAATTGTCATCTACCATGCCGTAAAGTCCGGGTCTGTCCAGCAGCCGGTAACGAAGTCGCAGCAAAATGAAAGATCAGCAGTATTCAAGGCAAGATAACGCAGAGCTCGATTTGCTGCGCGGCTTTTTCGCGTGGCTTCTCGTGCCGCTAGCGCTTTTTCCGCTCGTAGCGCTTCTAACGTACGATTGGCGTTCGATGCCAGCATTGAATGTTCCGCCTACGCCTTCGGCGAATCTGATAGGTGCATTGGGAGATACGTTTGCATATTGGGGTTATGCCATATTTGGTCTTGCAGTTTGGGTGGTGCCGGTAGTATGTGTCGTTGCGGCGGTCTGTCGCGCGCGCGGCAAACGTTTCGGCTCGTTTCTTGTCCGTATCGGGTGGCTTTTCACTTTTCTCGTTTCAGTCTCGTCCATTTTGCAGACCGTCTCCGGTTCAGGCGCGATAGCTGCCGCGATGCGCTCGGTAAACATACCTGACGCGGGCGGTGCGATCGGGCACTTGCTGATGACGCGTTTACTCTCGCCGCTTCTGAGCGATTTCGGTTCGGCGGTGCTCATGGTCGTCATTATGGCAGCTTCTTTAG
>JAGBXE010000137.1 GCA_017629455.1 Kiritimatiellia bacterium | reverse complement strand
GTACATGAGCGCACATCGCAAAGACAATAACATTACTGAACTTAAAACGTATTTTGAGACGGTCATAGATTGGGCGAGTGGCGTTTTTGATGGGATTGAAGATGAGATGTGCGGGTTAGAATGGGGGCGGCTTTATGAGACATATCATAAAAATCCTTACAACAAGGCTAAGGTTTGGGCTCGCGTAAGAGAACTGTATGAAGATGGATTTGTGAGAAACCGTAAAGGGATTTTCGAGTTTATTTTAGGTGGCGAAAAAGATACGAGGCTATTGGATGTTCGTGTTTTCGAGCCGAAAGAGACTAAGGCGGTTTACGCTAAGCAGACGAAGGAAGCGGAGAAGAAGGGTATTTCTAATTGCCCGTTGTGCGCGGTCGGCCACGCGGCGAGCGCAAAGCGAATCTGGAAGTTCAGCGAAATGGACGCCGATCACGTAAGCGCCTGGTCCAAAGGCGGCGCGACGGATATAAAGAACTGCCAAATGCTTTGCAAAACGCACAACCGCGCAAAAGGCAATCGCTAAAACCCGCAATTTTGGGGCCAGGCCCCAAAATAACTTCATTTTAGGTGGGGAAATTTGCGATTATTGGCAAATAGGGATTTTAGTGTGGGGTGAAGCTTGAATATTACCATGAACATCTGAGCAACCGATTACGTCATCTCTGCGAAAGAGTATTCTTGCGTTTAGTTTTGAATACCATGAGTTTTAAGAGGTGCAACGCGGTTCTATGATTTTGTGTATAATACCGAAATGCGTGCTTGTTGTCTGCTTTATGGCGGCGGTGCGGACTTATAAAGACGAAAGGATAAGAGATGTCCAGGATTGCAATTATGGTGGCAACCTTGTTGCTCGCTGTTATGTCGGGCTCGCTCAGTGCGCGTACGGTTACAACGCTCTCTGACGGTTGGACGATAGATGGAACGCCCGTTAAAATTCCGCATACGTGGAATGCGCTTGATGCCGCCGATGGCGAAGGCCTTTCTCCCACATGGCCGATTGACTGGTATTCCGCCGGCAGCGCATCATATTTGCGTAAGGCAGTAGTTTATCGCAGGCAGTTGCCTGATAAAGTATCAGGTAAGCGCTACTTCTTCAAGTGCGGCGGCGCGTCAATCAATGCGAAACTTTGCGTTAATGGCGTTGAAGTTGGCCGTCATATCGGCTCGTTTACCGGCTTTACGTTTGAAATGACCGATGCCATGAAGGCTGCGGGCAATTATCTTGAGCTTACGGTCGACAACATATTCAACCCTGATGTTCAGCCTATACACGCCGACTATTCCGTTTATGGCGGCTTATATCGCGTTCCGCAGCTTATAGTAACGGATGAAGTCTGCATTGACCCAACACGCTCAAGTCTCGTAGAGGCTAATCCCGATACTGGTCATGTTAAGATAACCGTTCCTGTTTACGGCGGCACAAAGCTAGTTCAAGAATTTGATATTGCCGATTTCGAACTCTGGTCGCCTGAAAATCCGAAGTTATATCCCATTACGGTAAAAGTTGGCACCGATTCGCAGACTTTTAATGTCGGGTTTAGAAAATTCGAATTCCGCGATGACGGGTTCTACCTTAACGGCGTAAAGCGCAAGATGCGCGGCGTTTGCCGCCATCAGGACCGCGCCGGCAAGGGCTGGGGGGCTAGCGCGGCCGATGAAGCCGAGGATATCCGCTGGATAAAACTGATGGGTGCTGATGCTGTACGCACATCGCATTATCCGCAGAGCGAAGAGTTTTTCGATCTTTGCGACCGTAACGGAATTCTCGTTTGGTGCGAGCTTCCTTTCGTCAACGGCATATGGTTTACGGAGCAGGCCGAAAAGAACGAGCGCATGATGGCTCGCGAAATGGTTGAACAGCACCGCAATCACGCTTGTATTTTCGCGTGGGGTCTCTTTAACGAGATATACAACAAGAAGATGCCCAAAAGCCCAGAGCCGCGCCTTAGCGCAGTTAAGGAATACTTAAACGAGCTTGATGCTTCACGCCCGGTGATAGCAGCTTCAAGCCGTCCTAACGCCGTTACTCTAAATAAGATTCCTGATGTTCTCGGCGTTAATGTCTATCCGTATTGGTATGGATCGGCGACGAACACGATGGAGAGCAAGATCGCCGAGATATTCCACCTTAATCCGACGCGCAAGACTGTGTCGATTTCGGAGTACGGCGCAGGCGGCAGCCCCCGTCAGCATGGCAGGCTTAAAGAGCGCCAGCCAGTTACGAACGGGCCTTATCATCCGCAGGAGTACCAAGCATACGTCCATTGGAAGTCGTACCCGGCAATTAAGACAGACCCTCGCATTTGGGGCAGCTTCCTCTGGGTGATGTTCGATCTTGCAAGCGATGCAAAGCGCGAAGGCGAGCGCTACGGAATCAACGATAAAGGTATGGTTTCGTGGGATCGAATGATTGCCAAGGATGCCTTCTATTTCTACAAGGCGAACTGGAACCCTGAGCCAATGCTTCACCTTGTGGGCGACAGGATGACAGATACGGAAGACGACAAAGTCGATATTCTGGCATTCTCAAACTCGGGCGACATTGAGCTTTTCGTAAATGACAAGTCGTTTGGGCGCAGGAGTGTTGATGTCGTAAATAGCGTATTGTGGGATCAGATTCCTCTTAAGCTTGGCGACAATAAGATTGAAGTCGTCTCCGGTCAGTTCCGTGAAATTGCGCATTGGAACAGGCGCCTACCAGACTTCCCGAAACTGAGCAAGCCAAGGGCAGTAACGAAGGGTCCGAAAGAGCACTTCTTTGCTAGCTACAGCGGAATAAATTCATGGAGTTATGATACTCGCTATATTCTTGCGCTCGAGACAGACGTAAACGGCAGGCTTTCGAAGGAGAATGAGCCTTGCACCATCGGTGTTATCGATACGAGCGATGACAACAAATTTATCCCTGTCTCCCAAACGCGCGCGTGGAATTACCAAGAGGCGGCGATGGGGCATTGGTTGAAATGGGATAGAGATGTAATTGCATTTAACGACTACCGCGATGGCAAGTTTGTTACTGTCGTCATGAATTGGAAGACGAAAGAAGAGCGCGTCATTCCTCATCCGATTGCGGCGGTTTCTCCCGACGGTCGCAAGGCCATTTCGCTGAACTATGCGCGCATCAGGCTTACGCGCCCCGGGTATGGTTACGCCGGGCGCGGCCAAGATCCGCTTGTCGGAAATGCTTGGCCAGAAAATGACGGTCTTTGGCTTGTCGACCTTATGACGGGCGAAGCAAAGTTGATTGTGCCTGTGTCGGCAGTTCGCGGCAAAGTGCCCGAGGTAGGGCCCAATGGGCTTTTCTATTTCTGTCACGTAGCGTTTTCACGCGACGGTTCGCGCGTCTTCTGGCTTGCACGCGGCATCGAT
>JAGBXE010000136.1 GCA_017629455.1 Kiritimatiellia bacterium | reverse complement strand
GCGCTACGTTCTTCGTCTTTAGCGATTACTGCAGGCCGGCTATTCGCCTTGCAGCGATCATGGATTTGCCTTCCATATTCGTGTTCTCCCACGACAGCTTTTATGTCGGGGAAGACGGTCCTACGCACGAGCCGATCGAACAGCTTTCAGCCATTCGTTCTATTCCCAACGTTACTACGTTCCGTCCTGCCGATGCAAACGAAACGGGCTACGCTTGGGTTGAAATGCTGATGAATACCAAGGGCCCGAGTTGCATCATGACGACACGCCAGAATCTGCCTATCCTTGAAGGTACGAGTGCAGAAGGCGTATCCAAGGGTGCTTACTCGATCTGGCAGGCGGGTCAGCAGTCAAAGGACACAATCCTCTTTATCGCCACAGGTTCAGAGGTTTCTCTCTGCGTAGAGGCCGCTAAACGCATTTGGGATGAATCTCAAGGGCGTCAGTCGGTGCGCGTCGTTTCGATGCCTTCGGTTGAGCGCTTCCTCTCCCAGAAGTGCACTTATCGCGAGTTCGTCATTCCTACCGAGATGTCTAAGCGTGTCATCGTTGAGGCCGCTAGCCGCTTCGGATGGGATCGCTTCAGGCTCGATTGGCGTACTACCAAATTCCTTACGAAGGATGACTTCGGCGCTTCCGGCCCGTACAAGGTTCTGGCGCAGGAATTCGGCTTTACGGTAGAGCGCGTTATTGAACTGGCAAAAGAGCTTATGCGCTGATCAAATCCTTTTAGGTGTAGACAAATACAAAGAAGAGGCTGTTATGGCACTTAACATTGTAAAAGATATCGACAATCGGGTGAAAGTCTCAAACGTTCTTATGAGCGTTAGCGATAAGACAGGCCTAGAGGCATTCGTTCCTCAGCTTGTTAAAGCTTGCCCCGGAGTTAAGATATTTTCCACTGGAGGAACTTACACCAAGGTAAAAGAGATTCTCGGCGATAGCGCAGAAGGTACGCTTGTAGCAGTAAGCGATTATACCGGTCAGCCGGAAATGCAGGGCGGTCTTGTTAAAACCCTTGATTTCAAAATTTATCTCGGGCTTTTAAGCGAGAAGTACAATGAAGCTCACCAGGCTGATATTTCCCGCCTTTCCGCTCAGCCTATCGATATGGTTGTCGTAAACCTCTATCCGTTCCGCCAGACTGTTGCACAAGAAGGTGTTACACCTGAAATGGCGCGTACGAATATCGATATTGGCGGGCCGTGCATGGTGCGCGCTTCTGCTAAGAATTACCTTCGTGTGGCGTCCGTAACCGACCCGCTTGATTATGGCGTCATAGCTGAGGAGCTTTCAGCGCAAAATGGCACGCTTGGTCTTGATACCCGCTTTAGGCTTATGAAAAAAGCTTTCGCTCATACTGCCGAATACGATACGGCGATTTCGAATTTCTTCTCCACACGCACTTGGGAAGAAGTTGACGCCACGTATACGCAGCATTGATGACATGCTTTTCGAATCTTTTAAACGAATGCGTCAAGAAAGACCGGGCGATCCGGCCTTTCTTGTTGCCTCTGGCGATAGATCGCTTCCAATCAATTGGAGGCAGTTTACCGACGATATCGACCTTGTCGTTCGCTTAGTTAAGCAATACGCCTGCAACGACAAGGTTGTTCTTCTCGGTGAAAATTCTTATGAGTGGTTTGTAGCTCACGTAGCCACGATGTTTGCAGGCGCATGTGTTGTGCCTGTCGATGTAAATCTTTCTGCGCGTGAAATCGCCGAGCGTATACGCGTTACCGGCGCAACAGTTCTCGTTTATTCGGCCCTTTACGTTGAAAAAGCGCATGCAGTGCGCGCCCTGGTTCCTGGCATTAAAACAGGGGGTTTCGGGTCGCTTAAAACGGAGCGTTTTCTTGATTCTGTCCGCAGTCTTTTTGTCGCCAAAGACAGCATCTGGAATCAAGACTCTGTCGATGTCTCGCGCGTTTCCACTATTGTCTTTACAAGCGGAACGACTTCTGTTCCGCGCGGAGCCGAGCTTACAATTGAGGCTATTGAAACTACTGTCGAAGCATGGGGCGAAGCTCTTCCTTTAAAGCCTGGCGATCGCACATTGATGTTGCTGCCGTTACATCATATTTACGGTCTATGCGCATCGTATCTTTTTCTTGCTCGTGGCGTTGCTCTTGGCGTATGCCCCGATTTTCGCAGAATTTACGATGCTGTTGAGCGTTTCCGCGTCAATTACATAGCTCTGGTGCCTGCTC
>JAGBXE010000135.1 GCA_017629455.1 Kiritimatiellia bacterium | reverse complement strand
TCGCGGTGCTTGCGGCCGTTGAAACTGCCGAAAAAACTACTGACGGAGGCTTTGCAGCAGTTTCTCTTCCCGGCAGTCCTTCACGCGCTGCTGCCGCCCTCCCGCCCGGCGCACTGCCAAGATCTGATTTCAATTTAAAGTGCGTAGCCTGCGGTCTTTGCGTAAAAGCCTGCAGAGGCGATTGTCTTTCTCTTTCCGTTAATCTTCGTACCTTTGGCCAGCCACAGCTCGACTTCCGCCACGGCTTTTGTCTTCCAGGCTGCAAAGGTGCATGCGCAAGCGTATGCCCAACTGGGGCAATTACACTAAATGAGAAAGCCGCTAAAGCCGACATCCAAGTCGGTAGAGCCATTTACCGGCGCGACTTATGTATTCGCACAATCCACAAAGTTAAATGTACAGCATGCTCACGCAAATGCCCTGCCAAAGCAATAAAGATTGTTGACGGCTTCCCGCTCGTCGATGAAACAATATGCGTAGGCTGTGGTGCGTGCGAACACGTCTGCCCTTCGCGCCCAGAGCCTGCAATATACGTTGAGGGCTTTGCTGATCGCCAGCGCGTTATACAGCATAAAAGGGCTTAAAGAAAAGCCTCTTCGCAAGACCTGATAATTTCTAATGCCGCTTGCGCATCTTCTGCTTCGTCTAACTGCGCTATCATATTAGAGCCATGCGCAAGGACGGCAAGGCGCGCAAGAATATGCAGGTGCGCACGGTGATCGGTGGAGCAGATAAGAAAGAAATGCTTAGTTCCTTCGCCGTCGGGTGCGCCAAAAAATACAGGCCGCTCACACCTACCTTAAGATACAAACGACTCTTCAAAAAGATATGGATCGTGGAAGCGCGGATGCAGCAATGCAACACCCTCGCCTATAGCAGTTGATGCCGCTTCCTCGCGAGATACAAGCTCTTTGAAAAGAGCTTCACTATCATAGACCTTCCCGCCTTTTTCCGCAAGATCGGTCATATCGCGCAAAAGCCCGCCCTTCGCCTTTGCTTGAACAAAAAGATCGGTAGTCTCGATACTGAACAAATCTGCAATGCCCCAATTGTCTCTGCCTGCACGATGGCGCTCTTCAGCCATCAGACGGTGACGCGCTTTAAGATCGCGCGAAGGAACTTCAAGAAGATTGCGTTGCGCCCACTCATCCAGTGTGCGGTGTTCAAAATACCAGGCATCACCGCGTTGGAAGGATTCTATTTCGCCGCGTTGAGCTGCGTGCTTAAGATCGTGAACCGCCATATTAATATGTTTGGCAGCCTCTTCAAGCGAGAGTATTTCGCGACTCATTTCGCACCTCTGCGCATTACTCTTACAAGCGTATTTACAACTTGTATATCAACACTCGTTGAACCTGAAACCGCCGCCTCTCTAAGGCGCATAAACCGAGCCCTTGCTGCGCGCATTTCAGGCAATTTCCAAGCGCTCATAAATGAACGCATTTTCTTGAGAGCGTATGGGTTCATCCCCTCAGTTCTCCCTGCCGCAACA
This sequence comes from Kiritimatiellia bacterium, assembly GCA_017629455.1. The sequence continues at coordinate 5,606 of JAGBXE010000135.1, read as the reverse complement.
TCTATGAGCTGGCGGAAAAACTTCTCGATAACACTGCTCATAAAAACAGAGAAACCGTTTTCAAGTTCAAACTGACTTATTGCCGTAAGCGCCGCTTCTACATCGCGCTTTCCAATGGCGTCAGTTACGCTCCATATTTCTGCTTCAGCGTTAACGCCTGGAGATGTAATCTCCTGAACATCCGCACGAGTAATAATGGGATTTTCAGGCCCCAGGTAGTCGCGCATTTTCGATATTTCCGACATGAGCGAACGCACATCGGTACCGACAACGGCGACAAACGCCTCTGCCGCGCCAGGAGCAAAATCCATACCGGCTTGAGATGCAAAATCTACTGCGCGCGATACGGCATTGCGCGATGCTTCCCATGGTTTTTCAGCTTCAAAAAACACAATTTCAGCAGCCCCCGACAGGCGCTTGGCAAAAATGGAAGTCTTAAGAAGCTTCGGCGCGGAAATAATAAAATGCTGGTTGTCGGGCAGTTTTGCCGCAGCAAGCTTCTGCGCAAATTTTTCAAGCGCAGCCTTAACTTCTTCGGACGAATTTCCGCCGGGAAGAAAATGCACATCCTTCCACCAAGTCACTTTGCGCGGATCTAAAAACGGCGGAGTAGAAAAACTTTCATCGGCTTTGGCAAGATCGGACAATTGAGATTCCGCATTGGATGAATTTGCAGAATCAACTACTTCCAGACCAACACCGTCACCGACAATTTTCTTTGCCGTTTCCTTTACGAGGTAATCGTCCTCGCCGATTATAATATGAACATTCACTTCCAATACCGCTTATTGCGGTGAAGAGCCTTCGTCCGCCTTAACGGACGTACCGGCGCAAAATCAAGCCTGCGCCCCTCGAAATCTACGCGAGCAATGCATACTTTCATACGCATGCCTGGCGCCCACCTTCCACCGCCAACTGCCGACAGCGTTTGATCTGACTGGTTAAAATCTACAAAGCGGTTAGAAAGCAACGAAACATGCACAAGCCCAGATGCCGCGATATCTGGAATTTCAACAAAACACCCAAACGGCATGCATTTCGAAACGACTGCTTCGTATTCAACAGGACGACCGCTCTTAAGCTGCTTTTCAAGAAGCCTAAACTTCTTTATTTCAAGGATTGAGCGCTCAGCCTCGGCGGCGAGCTCCTCGCGCTCGTTGGACTGTGCCGCCCAACGCTCCAAAAGACGAGGCGGTATGCGCGGATCGTACGTCTTGCCAATAACCGTAGAATCCTTCCTGACGAGATACGCCGCAAGCTGGCGATGAAGCGTTAAATCGGGATATCGGCGAATTGGCGAAGTAAAATGGGCGTAATACTTTTTTGCCAATCCAAAATGACCAATCGCCGAAGGGTCGTACACTGCGCGCTTCATTGAGCGCAAAACCATAAGCGCTATCGTTTGATAAAGCGGATGAGTTTTTATCGACTGCATAAATTGGGCGAAAACCTTCGGTTTGGAAAGATCGCCCACTTTAACTCCCATCCCGCGCAATTCAACTCTTAAAGACTGCAGTTTTTCTTCGTCTGGCGGCTCATGAAGACGCGCAAGTATCTTAATGCCGTTCGTCCAAAGTTCTGCCGCGACAGCCTCATTGGCCGCGACCATGCACTCTTCAACCATCTGATGCGACTCATCGTACGGACGCATTTCAATGCCCGACATTTCGCCGCGATCGTCTAGTTTAACTTCGGCTTCTGGCACCTCAAGATCAAGAGCGCCCAAGGCGAAACGCGAAGCGCGTATCTGCTGCGCTAATTTTGAAATTGAGCGAATAGTCTTCGCGGCGGTTTTCTGCACCCCTGCAGGAATTTGCCCCGAAATTATATCCATCACTTGACCATACGTGAAGCGCGCTTTTGAACGTATAATCGACTTGGCAAAACGCCTGGAGATTGCGCGGCCCTTCGCATCAAATGTAACGAACACTGAAAATGCCAGCCTATCCTCACCAGGAACGAGCGAACACAATACATTCGAAAGCGCCTCCGGCAGCATAGGAACTACACTGCCACACAAGTAAACGCTCGTGCCGCGCTTATATGCCTCACGGTCAATGGCACTACCTGGACGCACGTAATGGCCTACATCGGCGATATGCACACCGAGAACGCGATTGCCGCGACGATCGGTTTCAAGCGACAATGCGTCGTCAAAATCGCGCGCCGTATCGGGATCACAAGTAAATATAAACCGGCGACGCAAATCCATACGCTTACCGGCATCACTAAGCCCAGCTCGCTCAGCCTCTAACGCCTCTTCCAAAACTTGCGGCGGAAAAGCCTTGGGAAGCTTATAGAACTTCATCACCGAAGAAACGTCTTCCTTCGGTGTTCTGCCAGGCGGTGCAAACGCCTCTCGTTCTTGATCTTCGCCAGTGTTTCTTCTCATGACGTAGGCCCTCCACGCTTTGCTATGCGCGCAATTATGCGGGATGCTCCCAGATTCTTAAACCCGAGTGCAAGAAGAATACGCCCTATCAAATGCCGCGATTCCGCCTTTATCTCACGCACTTCAAAACCTTCGCGCCTGCAAAGCGACAAGAAATCGCTAAGCGTAACGCAATGGATGTTTGGCGAATCATACCATTCAAACGGCAAATGCTTCGAAACGGGCAAGCGGCCAAGCAGTGCCAACGTAAGCCTAATTCTGTACGCGGCAAAATTTGGAAACGACACAATCGCCTCGCTTGCTACACGTAAGGCTTCATGAAGAAGGCCGCGCGGATTTTTAACCTCTTGAAGCGTATCGGAAACTATTGCCGTATCGTACTTCTGATCGGGCATAAGAGAAAGCCCCTCATCCACATCACCCCAAATCATCTTGCGATCGCCGGCAAGAGCTTCTTCATAACGCTCAACATCGATCTCGACGCCGTCGCCTGCGACATCGCGCTCCTCGCGCAAGACGTCGAGAAGCGTTCCATCGCCACAACCAATATCAACAACACTTGAGCGCGGCCTTACCATATCGACTATGGCCTTATTAAGGCGCTTTTGCCATTTCATCGGCTTTACTTCCCTGTCCGACAAAAATGCGCCTACCACTTTTGAAAGGTGTTCTATATCGGTAAGAAACGAATCGTGCCCCGTGCCGCTTTCTAAATGGCAATAATTCACGTGCTTGCCTGCCTGCAACAAGCTAGCTGCTATCTCCTTCGATTGGCACGCGGGGAAAAGAATGTCGTTTTCATAAGAAACAACAAGCACCTTAGCCTGTACACGCGCGAACGCCTCATCGAGCGAACCGAATTCCAAACACGGATCGTAAAGATCCATTGAACGCGTAATGTGCAAATAGCTATTTGCATCAAAGCGCTTCAAAAATTTATTAGCCTGATGATCGAGATAACTTTCGACTTGGAAATACGTTTTGAAAAGTCGTTCGCGCTCGGCACGATCATGCTCGGGAGCCTCAACAAACTCCTTCTGGAGGCGGCGACCAAACTTGCGCTGCAACAAGTCGCGCGAAAGATACGTTATATGCGCAAGCTGACGGGCGCTGGCAAGGCCTGCCCTTGGCCCAGAGCCTGCGTAGTAATCGCCGTCACACCAGCCGGGATCGTCGGTTATTGACGACCTACTCATAACGCTAAATGCAATCGCCTGAGTATTAAGACTTGCGCTAGTAGCAATTAAGCACGCTTTATCTACTTCATCAGGATGGCGCGTAATCCAATTAACGACCTGCATCCCGCCGTAGCTGCCGCCTATGAGCGCGGCAAGATGATCAATGCCGAGCTCCTTTAAGAGCATACGAAAAACATCGACGACATCGTCAATCGAATACCTGGGAAAACGTGAGCCATAGGGCTTACCAGTATCAGGATCAATCGACATAGGCCCAGTAGTTCCGCTGCAACCACCAAGCACATTTGCACAGACGACATGGTACTTGTCGGTATTGATTGCGCGAGCAGGCCCAACCATACCCTCCCACCATCCACTTGGCTTTTCTTCACCAGGGCGGACGCCTGCGACATGAGAATCGCCCGTTAAAGCATGGCAAATAAAGACAGCGTTAGCACCGTTGTAAGGTGCTCCGCACGTTTCATATGCGACTTCAATTTCTTTGATAACTCCGCCACCGGCAAGCTTCAAACCGCCTTCCGGAAGCACCAAAGTGCGCTTTTTCTGTTCAACAAGCCCTATGCCTTCCATATGGCCGATATTATACCACACCGCTTCAAATAACGTTAGGTTGCTGACATCTTTCGCAAACGAAGTTGGCCGCAAGCTGCATCTGCATCTTTACCGCGCGAACGCCTAAGCATCGTCTGGATTTTATTTTTCATCAAGACATCTAGGAACATCAAAAGCGTACGCTCGTCGGGCGTAGCAAAATCAGGCCTATGCGAAACGGGTGAAAGAGGAATCAAATTAACTTTTGCCAGCGGCACTTTCTTTAGCCGCATTGCCAATTCTTCGGCGCACGAGCGCGAATCATTGATGCCAGCAATAACAGTATATTCAAAAGTTATCGCACGCTTCGTTTTACGGGTGTAGGCGGCGCACGCTTCTAGAAGCTCATCCATTGGCCAGCGGCGATTAACTGGCATTAACTGCGAACGAAGCTCATCGTTAGGAGCATGGAGCGATACTGAAAGTTCGAACTGAATTCCTTCGCAAGAAAGACGTTCTATCCCAGGCACTACGCCGCAAGTTGAAAGAGTAATATGCCGCGCACCGAGATTAGGCCCCTTCCCGGCGTTAATAAGCTTTAATGCGCGCATCGTCTCATCGTAATTCACAAACGGCTCGCCCATGCCCATTACGACAATATTCGTAATCTCGCCGAAAGTCCTGCCTAACATATATTCGGCAACGATTTCATCGGCCGAGAGAGATCTAGCAACTCCTTGCGAACCGCTGGCGCAAAAGACGCAGCCCATCGCGCAACCGACTTGCGTTGAAAGGCACTGTGTAAAGCGGCCTGTCGCCGGAATAAGCACCGTTTCCACCGACTGGCCGTCTTCAAAACCGATAAGAAGCTTTTTCGTGCCGTCGGACGATTCGGAAACTTCCAGAAGGTCGGTCTTCGTTATTGGGAATTCACGCTTAAGAGTTTCGCGAAAATCTAGCGGCAACGTCGTAGCGTTATCCCAATTAGTTATCATGTCGCGGTAAAGCGCATGCAATATTTGCTCGGCACGAAACGGCCTTAATCCTCGCTCAAGGAGGATTGGTTTCCATTCGTCCGGAAGAATGCTCCAGGCTTTCGTCATGCCTTATCTACCCACCTTACACCGTAATCGGGCGTCTCCTAAAACGAACCGACTTCCACAATTTCAAAACCATCTTAACGCTCTCAACGGCTATTGAGCCAGATATCTTCGATTCGCCTGCTCTTCGTTCACTAAACGTTATTGGTATTTCAACTATCGAAAGACCTGCCATCCACATCCTATGGTTCATTTCGAGCTGAAACGAATAACCGTTCGACTCTATGGCATCAAGCCCAATCGCTTCAAGCGCACTGCGCCGAAAACATTTAAAGCCGCCAGTAGGATCTTTTACTGGCATACCAGTAACTGTCCTAATGAAAATGCCACCGCACTTCGATACGAGCCAACGCTTAAACGGCCAGCCGACACACCGCCCGCCTT
>JAGBXE010000134.1 GCA_017629455.1 Kiritimatiellia bacterium | reverse complement strand
TAGGTTCGCCTAGCGCAAAAGTAAAACCGGCAAGTGCGCCTGTAAGTTCAACGAGAGCATCGTTTAGCCCTAGAACAATCGCCCCCATGTTGTTAAGACGCGAATCGTTCAAAATGCCGATTAGCTCGCTCTCATGACGTTCCTCGTCATCAGCAATCGCCGCAAGTTCTGGATAAGATTCCAAAATTCCGCGATAAACCTTACTCGCCACATTTTCGCCGCGCTCCATCAGCTTAAGCGTAAAAGTTACGCCAAAAACTCTCGCGCAAAAGACGATCCAAGCCGCCTTCAAAGATTTATGGCTACCTTTGTAGCCGAGAATCTTCTCAATCATGCCTGCGTGTCTAGCTTCGTCTGCGCTAAGACGCTCAAGAATCGTTTTGTTCTGGGGATCTTTTTCTAACGCTGCAAGCCTTGCATAAACGGCTGATTCTGTAAGCTCATTTACCAGCTGCAAGCGAAGCACTTTTGAATTTTGATTACAGTCTTTCATCTCACTATGTATTATACCAAACTCGTTTCTGCGCGATTAAATTTTGTCACACATCTAACACATCTAACCGCTCGCAGCTATGGACCTACATCTTGCCGAATTGATATAATGTTTATCTCATTAACGAAAGGACGCATTCTAATGGACAAACAGCTTTCAATCTCCCGTAAAGATTTCATTTCTTCGGCAGCGGCAACATCAGCGCTCGCCTTAGGCTCAGGCTGCCGCAGCTTTCTAGGGGATGCATCGTTCTATGGACCTACCATACGCGACCGTCTCTGGATGTGGGGCCATCACGCTCAAATGTGCCACCACTCAGCTGACAAGCTTAAAGACGACAAATGGAGATGGACTGGGCCAACCGTTGAACAGGCAGAAGGCTGCAAGCTTATGGGCATACCGAACAATTGCTTCATCCGCTGGGGCAATATGCCAGTCCATCCATGGGGCGACTACATTGAACAGTTCCGCAACGTTAAGCGTTTTACATTCGGAATTACCGACAAGGGTAACGGTACTGTCTGGGATAAACTTGATTGGGCGATTAACGAAATAAAACCTGCCTTCCCGAATTTCACAGGCGGCTTCCTTGACGATTTCTTTGCCGTAAAATCACTTACGCAAACGGAAGATGTCGTTATTAAGATTGCCGACCGCCTCCACGAAAACGATCTTCGCCTTTCGATCGTCGTGTATTCCGACCAGGATGGAATTAAGCCTGAATTTAAGCCGTATCTCGACATTTGCGATGAAACGAGCTTCTGGTGCTGGCACTCCTCAAACCTCGTCAAGCACGAAGATGCAGTTCGCAGAATGCGCGATTTCATCGGGGCAGAAAAAAGCCTCTTGATGGGCGTTTATATGTGGGACTACACTCTTGGCGCACCAGTGCCCGCAAAGAGAATGGAAATGCAGCTTGAATTTGCTAAGCGGCTGCTAAGCGAAAAGATAGTTACTGGCCTTATCTTCCACCCAACTTATTCCGCAGCTCTCGACGTTCCTTCAGTGAATCTCGCCAAGGAATGGATTCGCGTTTACGGCGATCAGCCTTGGGGGGTCTGAACAAAACGCAAATGACAACGCTCTTTTAGAGCGTTAGCGTTAAGCCATCATACGCCGGCTCTACTGAAGAGCCGGCTAATTTTTTAAGCCACTCTTCATGAAGAAAATCGTGGCACATATGTACGAGATACGCCTTACCGGGATTAATGCGCTTTATGTAGGAAAGCGACGAGTCTAAATTTAAATGCGTCGGGTGGCTTCTCTCGCGTAAGCAATTTAAGGCAAGCACATCGACACCGTAAATACGCTCTAATGTGTCTTCTGGTATTTCGTGGCAATCGCTTATGTAAGCGATTGAACTGCCGCGCTCGCGCACGAGATACCCGCAACAATCAAAACCATGTTCGACCTTAAGGCGCTCAACTTGCATCGAGCCAATATTGAAAGTGTGCGAATTATCAAATTGCACTTGCGGGCGATATAAACCCTTTTCACCAGCCTTAGTTCCTATGTAAGGAAATATCTGATGCATCTGCTTTTCCGTCTCGGCCATCGCATAGCAAGTCATCACCTTGCCAATGCAGCGCCGCGTGCGCCCGGTTAAAGCAGTCTCTTTAGGATCGCACTCAACCCACGTGCCGTTTATGGTATTAAAACGGCGAACATCGTCAAAGCCTGCAACATGATCCATATGCGCATGCGTAAGCGCGATGGCATCGACTTTGTCGATTTTATATTCAATGCAAGCCTCCCTCATTTCGGGAGGCGCATCGATAAGAAAAGCCGCATCGGCTGATTGCACGTAGGCCCCGCACCTGCGACGACGATCGCGAGGATCAGCCGACGTGCAAACTTTACACCGACAACCAATCTGCGGAACGCCGACCGATGTTCCTGTTCCAAGGAATGTAAATGTCATCGGTCTTTGCGCTCCTTACAATTAACTGCTTACTTCTTCTCCGGCATCTTGCCGGTCGTGAAGTATTGCTCTACTTCTTCAAGCGTGCGACCCTTAGTCTCGGGGAGGAAGAACGCCGCGGTGATAAAGTAGATAACGGTAAAGCCCGCAAGGACGAAGAACACCGAACCATTATCGTTCGTGACTGCGCACCATTTCGGGAAGACGGTCGCAATACCTGCGGAGACGCCTTGGTTGATGATCATCGCAATAGCCATACCGTTTGCACGGATACGCGTGGGCATAAGCTCGGTAAGAGCAAGCCACACACAAACGCCCGGGCCTACAGCATAAAAAGCAATGAACATAAAGAAGAAGACCGTCGCAAGAACACCCGTAACCATAGATGGTGCGACCCAGCCCTTTGATATCGCAAGAAATATCGAACCGACACCGCAAAGCCCAACAATGATTCCGCTCGTGCCAAGTTTAAGAAGGAACTTGCGCCCCTTCTTATCGACAAGCGCGCATGCGACGATCGTCATGATGACGTTCATTAGTTTAATCGCAACATCGGAAAGGTTGGCAAAAGCTCCTTCCATACCCGTCTTCTGGAAGATTGTAACCGTGTAGTTAAGGACGGAGTTAATACCCGTCGTCTGATTGCACGCGAGAATCACGACCGCGAGAATAAAGGGAATTACATACTTCTTCTGGAAGAGCGAATCCGTGGCGGCAGCATTCTTCTGCTTCTCGGCAGCGGCTGCTTCATCGGCAGCAATCATCTCGGCGAGAATTTCCTTTGCCTTTTCTTCGCCGTTATTGGCAGCAAGCGAAGCGAGCGCCTCATCTTTGCGACCCTTCTTGTAAAGCCAACGCGAAGATTCTTTCAGACGGAATGCACCGATGAAAAGAATAATGCCAGGAACGCACGAGAGCAAGAATATCAACTGCCACGCATGGACCCAAGTCGAGATCTGCTGCGCGGGCACCCAGCTCTTAATCATCGCGAATGTTACGGTGGCAGCGTCTACACCGTTGGCCGCCGCCTTCTCTGCGACAACCTTAACGCTGTCGCCGATAAACGACGTAACGGCAAAACCGATGACAGCCACAAAGACAAGCCCAATCGTCAGCAGGAGCTGGAACATACCAGTACCCTTGCCGCGCGAATCGGCATCAAGACATTCAGCAAGATACATCGGCACAATCACGCCGAAGAGACCCGCCGCCGCGCCCTGCATAGCGCGCCCGCCGACCATCATCCAGAAATTGCCGCCGTCAAAAAAGCCCGACGCACAAATGATCGGAATGGAAACTAAAAAGAGGAGCGCTGAAACTACAATCATACGCTTACGGCCAAACCACTCGGCAAGAAGACCGGCAATAAGCGATGAGGGGAGCGACCCCCAAAGCGCCATACCGACAATCCAACCGATTTCATTCTGATTAAATGTAGACGTCCTTTCAATATACGGAAGCGCAGCGGCAATAACGCCAACGTCAACTCCGTATAATAACCCGCCCAAGCCCGCCATTATAAGCAGAAACCTTGCGTACCCTTTAACTGTCATTTTGTGTCTTCCTTTCGTTTAATGATAAATCGATTTTAAAATTCAAATTACCGGTTTGGCAGATTTACTGATTTAAACTCCAGCGCTCAATTTCTTGAAGCGTTGGATGAACCTTGTCCTTTTCGGAAAGCAGATACTCGCACTCTAAACGCGGCCAGGCAATGGCAATTTCGGGATCATCAAACTTAAGCCCGCGCTCAGATTGCTTACAGTATAAATTGTCGCACTTGTAACTAAAAAGCGTATTGTCCTCAAGAACTAAAAAGCCATGTGCAAAACCGCGCGGCACAAAGAACTGCCTGCCGTTCTCGGCGGACAGCTCGCAACCGACGTATTTGCCAAATGTAGGCGAGCCTTCACGAATATCGACAGCAACATCCCAAACGGCCCCTCTTACAACACGCACAAGTTTAGCCTGCGCATGATTGCCAGATTGCCAATGCAAACCCCTTAAGACACCGCGCGAAGATAAACTTTCGTTATCTTGAACAAACCGAACATCAATACCGAACGATGCATAACGCGCTGCATTGTATGTCTCGGCAAAATAACCGCGCGCATCCCTAAAGACATCGGGCTCGATAATCTTAACGTCGGGTATCTCGGTTTCAATAACTTTCATTGTTCTAAGAGTTGATAAACATTCGCACTTTGATTATACCAAATACTCCTCTACGCGAGCAAACCACTATTTTGCGGAAATAACCCTGCACCCGATAGGAATATTGACTTGCGCAAAAGATGCGCTTAAGCCTCCTCCGAAGCCTGCAATAAGAAGTGTCTTTCCTTGCGAAAACATTTGAGCGTTAGCAGCGATAGTTGCTGGAACAGATGCAGAGGCAAGGTTCCCGAATTTGTCGGCTGAAATTAAAAGCTTATCTTCACTTATGCCGCAAGCTTTAGCGAGCTGACGGACAATATAAACATTGGCTTGATGAGGCGCAAAAAGGAAATCATCTGCAAGCTCAACTTTAGCCATAAACTCTTTGATCATGGTAGCAACATCAGATGCGACAAAGCGGAAAACGCCAAACCCGTCCATCTTGATTGTGCTACCCTTCTCAAGCTTAAGAACATCGCCTTTTGAGCCGTCGCTAAAAAACGCAAAACGCCATGGCGAAGCATCTTTGCAAGGTGCTACTATCGTTGCTGTTCCGCCATCACCTAAAAGCGGGCTCGTAGCAGGATCCGTGGCATCGAGAAATTCGCTTTGCCTGTCGCCATCTAAAAGCAAAACCTTTTTGCCCGTCTGGAGCGCCAATAACCCTGCAAGGTAAAGGCCATATCCGTACCCTGCGCAAGCTTGCATCACATCGAACGAAATTACAGACGTCGGCAAATTGAGCGCCGCCTGCGCCTTGCATGCGCCGCACGGCATGCGCTCTCTTTGGGTAAACGAAACGTTAATTACTGCGCCGAACTCTTCTAATTTTATGGCGCAATCAGAAATTAGTTTTTCCGCAGCCTTAATACAAAAATCAATTGCCGAACTTTCATCGTTGGCAACGCACCGTTTTACAATGCCGGTTGCCTTGGCAATGCGCTCGTCATTATCAATAAAGCTTTCTGGAAGCGATGCTGCAATGCCTTCGATTGCTACACCATTAAGCTCTAGAATATCTGTCACGATCCCTCCAGAATTTTCCGCGCCTCTAAAAGCGCTCTGCCGCGATGAGATATCGCGTTTTTCTCATCTGCAGAAAGATCGGCAAAACTCATGTTCTTTCCTTCGGGAATAAAAAGCGGATCATACCCGAAACCTGCCGCACCCGAAGGCTCTAGCGCAATCTGACCAAAGCACTTGCCCGTTAACGTGTGCTCACAGCCGTTAGGATCAACGAGAGCAATTGCACATGTAAAGTTAGCGCGGCGATTGCTTACGCCTTCAAGGTTGCGAAGTAAGAGCGCATTGTTTTTCGCGGTGTCACATTCTTCGCCTGCGTACCTCGCGCTTCTAACACCTGGCTCACCGCCAAGGCTCAAAACCTCTAGCCCTGAATCGTCAGCCATGCACCACTCGCCGGAATGCTTCGCGGAAATCGCCCTTACCTTAATAAGAGCATTGCCGACAAAATCGGGAGCATTCTCCTCAACATCGCCAGGGTCGTCTGATAATATCTCCCACCCAGCGAGTATTTCACTTATCTCGCGTATCTTGTGGGCATTGTGCGTAGCAACATAAAGCTTCTTCATCATTCCCAGAACGCAACATCGCCTGTGCGCTTATAAAGTGTTATAGTAAACTCCTTAATTGGAGACTCTTTGCCGCTCTTGTGGCGGAGAAAAAAGTTTACAGTTGAAGGCCCGTCATAACCGCGATGAACGCGTATTCTAACGTTAGCCTCAAGTGACGACGAAAGCGATTTGTCGCGATTAAGACTTTCATCACGATCGATCGTAACACTTACATCACTATCGTCGGAAGTGTAATCCCAGATATAGCCAGACTCGCGAATTTCGGGAAGTGAAAAATAAATCCTGTCGCCGCTTACAACGCGCATAACCTGGTTCTCGCCAGGGTTCGCTACCACCCGATAACCGATTCCTTCGCATCCGCACACAAGCGCGGCGAGCGCAGCGGCTGCGAAAAAAATTTTCATATTAAAAAGAGAATCACAACCGGCGCAATCAAGAGCGAATCGACCATATCGAGAATGCCGCCCATACCGTTTGTGATCTTCATTGCCGATGAATCTTTAACGCCAACCCAACGTTTGAACTTCGATTCAATTAAATCGCCCATTGTGCCGAGAATAGCAGCGGCAAAACCGAGCACTAACATCTTGCCAAGACAGAAATGCGTTGCGCCTACAAATGCGCACGATACTGCGCATGAAAAAATAATTGACCCTATAAGCCCTTCCCAACTTTTACCGGGAGAAATGGTCGGGCACATTTTATGATTGCCGCCCTTCATGAGTTTGGCTGTTGCCGTGCCAATAGCAAACCCGCCAACATCAGAAAATTTTACGATAGCTACAATGTAAAGGAGCATCAAATTGCCGTGGCGTAAACAAGCAGCTGCAAGCGCGCTCAAGCCGCATATAATCAGAGCTTCGCCTATGCAAAAAATAGTTGCAAACTTGGCAAACGCTAATACACCATTACATTCAGCCCATTTCTTTTTAAGCAGCATGAAAAACTCAAGCGAAGCTACCGCGGCAATAACTGTTACTACAGGAGTTATCACGCTACGGGGAACGAACAGAATCGCCGCGATAACCGCTAGGCCAACGGCGATTCCTGTAAGCGTGCGCTTGAGAATTGGATTCACGTAAAATCCCTTATGCGGCCTTACGCTTTAATTAGCGTGCAAGCTCGTTAAGAAGCTTAAGCTCACCTGCGATAAGATCGTCGGCGACCGACGGGCCAAACGGAGATGTCGCTGCTTCATAACCGTCTTCAATGAAGCTTGACGAGAACGGGAAGTAACCGCGGCTACCGTTTGTAAGGCAAGCAAGCATCGTGAGTTTGAAAGGCGAAGCCTTGCGCACTGCAACGCCAATTTCGTTGAACGGCTCGCCAGGGAATCCACCGAAAGCAACCGACTTACCGATTGAGAAAGAAGTAATCGGGATGTCGTGGAAGTCGGCGTGCTTGGCCATCCTGCGGATACGCCCGGCACGAGCAACTTCTGTTGTCAGCTCCATTTCGTAGCAACCGTATTTCTTGGAGATCTCAGCATCCTTACCAGCTTCGTGCAAGCCCCAAACTTCATTCGCCCACGCAAGGTTTTTAGCGTCAGTTTCTTTTGCCTTGTGAGCAGGAACGCGAATGAACTGCGAAGCGTATTTAATTGTACCAGCTTCAAGAGCCTCGCACTTCATCCAAACGGAGAGAGCAGCTGATGCAAGCACATTGGCCATGTGCCAAGCGTGGTCGTAGCCGCGATCGACTGCGTCGAAATCGCGCTTAAGGCCATTAAGTTCGCCAGGGCGCGGCATAACGTTGCAGTGATTGACGTCGCCTTGCGTGCCGTTGATAACGATGCTTAAAGTCTGACCAAACGTAGCGGCCTCAAAGACGGCGCGTGTAAGCCCCGGCCAGTCGGCCGTAAGCGTTTCGGAACCAACGACGTCGGGATGCGTCTGGAAATTGATTACGCAGATCGGAAGAGCACCTTCACGGTCGATACGGAGAACCTGCACCGTTTCATCTGCAGTGCCGACGGGCTTGACGACATCGGGATTGTTGGTGCCGGGATTCGTCTGAACCTTACCGCTCTTCATGAGATAACGGCGAACAAAGGATATGCGCTTGGCAACACTCCTGCCGCATGAAAGCTTTGCCGGCTTAAGATCGGCAATCGCCTGAACAGCTGCATCGGCAGAACGGCTGATGCACATGTCGATGTAAAGGCGATCGAGGGCAGTAGCGCGCTTGTCGCCAGTCGTTGAAGCCGAACCGTTGTCTATCTTCGCAACAAGATAACCTCCGTCATGCGTGTGCGAAGCGTGAAGAAGAATTGCATCGCGCGCAACACCAGTTGCTTTTACGATTGCATCACGCATCTTGTTGGCTACCAAATCGCTGATTGCTTCGGTATCATACTGAGCCAACAGCGCAATCGTCTTGCCGTCGGAAAACGCGACCATATTAATCTGAAGCGGATCAAGAACTGATTTAGCGTAGCGAGGCTTGTAGTAGCCTGGCATGAACGAGCCGAGCGGAGGAGTAATATCAACGCGCGAAAAACCAACCT
>JAGBXE010000133.1 GCA_017629455.1 Kiritimatiellia bacterium | reverse complement strand
TACGAATCCATGGAAGAAAGCCTCCGGGGCGGTTTGTCCCTGCTCATGAGCGGCTTCGGCTTCTGGGCTCACGACTCAAAAGGAGCTACAAGCCCAAGCCCGAAACCACTGGCAACAAAAACCGAAAAGCGCTTCATCTTTCAGTTCTTATATCACGAAACTAACCCCAAACGAGTTAGCGTTGCTTTAATGCGCTGAAGCTTCGCGTCGTCAGTAGCGCAAAGCGGCAATCTCCAAACGCGCTCACACTTACCCATAAGAGCAAGTGCTTCCTTAACCATAACAGGATTTACGTCGATGAAGAGATCGCAGAAAAGCTTGTAATATTTTTCGTGAATTTCAAGCGCTTCATTGAAACGGCCTTCGCGGGCAAAGCGAACCATATCGCCAACTGCCTTTGGAGCAATATTGGACGCTACGGAAATAAGACCGCTCGCACCCACCGAAATCATCGGCAACGCAAGTGAATCATCGCCTGAAAGAACGGTGAAACCAGGAGCTTCCTGCCTAATGGCGCTTACGCGATCGACAGAGCCTGCCGCTTCCTTTATGGCAATTACGTTCGGATGCTTCGCAAGGCGCACAACGACGTCGAGCGGAATTTCGCGCCCAGAGCGACCCGGCACATTATAAAGAACAACCGGTAAACCAAGGTCGGCAACCGTCGAGAAATGGCGGTAGAGACCTTCGGCATTTGGCTTATTATAATATGGCGTCACCTGCAGCGTAGCATCTGCTCCACCAATGGCGATAGCAGCCTTCGTAAGCGAAACTGCCTCAGACGTGGAGTTAGCTCCCGTTCCAGCAATTATCGCGCACCTGCCGCGCGCAAACTCAATGGTTTTTTCAATTACCTTGTGATGCTCGTCGTGCGAAAGAGTTGGAGATTCGCCAGTAGTACCGACAGAGCAAATGCCTTCGATACCAGCTGCCGCCTGCTCCTCGACAAGCGCCTCAAGACGGCCGTAATCGACCGAACCGTCGAGTGAGAACGGCGTAACTAGCGCTGTAATTGTACCTTCAATCTTCATTTTAACCTCCGCAAGGCCTTAAGTCAGATTAAAGAACCCTCAAACGAACAGGCTCTTCACCCGTAACGCCGCTTTCCTTTATCTCGGCGAGCGCGGCATTAATGTCGGCTGCTTTTGCGCGGTGCGTAAGAACGACCACAGGAACAGGCCCGCCATTAGCTGTGTCTTTCTGCTTAATTGCAAGTATTGACACACCGCGGCGACCAAGCGCCGAAGCAACGATGCCAATGGCACCAGGACGATCTTCGAGCATAAAGCGCAAATAGTGCTTGGAAGCGATCTCATTAGCTGGGCGCAACTTCGCTGCACCTTCAGCATAATTAGGAACGGCACGAGCCCAACGCGTTTCCGAATGGGCAATATTACGAGCGATATCGCCAATATCACCAATAACGGTAGAAGCTGTCGGTGCGCGCCCTGCGCCGCGGCCGTAATACATCGTGCGATCGGAAAGATCACCCTTGACCATCACAGCGTTAAAGGCATCGTTAACGCCCGCGAGCATATGGTCAAACGGAATAAGCGTAGGATGTACGCCAACTTCAACATCGTCGCCATCTTTGGCAACAAACGCCAAAAGCTTGATGCGGTACCCGCACTCTGCTGCGTAGCGCACATCATCGCCAGAAAGATGGCGAATGCCTTCGACCTGAACTTCTGAAAGAGCGGGCTGAAAGCCGTACGCCAAGGAAGCGAGAATACAAGCCTTATGCGCAGTATCAAAGCCGTCGATATCGAGAGACGGATCAGCCTCAGCATAACCAAGGCGCTGAGCCTCCTTAAGGACGACGTCGAACTGAAGCCCTTCGCGCTCCATTCGTGTAAGAATGTAATTGCACGTGCCGTTAAGAATGCCGTGAATAGTTTCAATATTGTTACCGGCAAGCCCTTCGCGGAGAACTCTGATAATTGGAATACCGCCACCGACAGCTGCGCCGAAATAAATATCTACGCCATTTGCCGCGGCCGTCTCGAAAATCTCATTGCCATATTCGGCCAGAAGCTTTTTATTAGCCGTGACAACCGACTTGCCGGAGGAGAGCGCCTGAAGAACAAACTTCTTGGCAATTCCCGTGCCGCCAATTGTCTCGACAATAATGTCGATCTCGGGATCGGCAATAACCGCCGCAGCGTCGGGGGTAAGCACACCCTCTGGAAGCGCTACTCCGCGATCTGTCGTGACATCAAGATCTGCCACCGACTTGAGAAGAATATCGACGCCAAGGCGCTTAGCCATTACGTCGCGATGCTCGAGAAGGCCGCCGGCAACGCCTGCGCCAACCGTCCCGAAACCTAAAATACCAACCTTTACTTGTTTCATACTGCGCGTATTATATCAAAATACTGCGCAGTTTATGCGGCTTTTAAGCCGCCTTCGACAAATAACGCGCGCGCGTTTTTGTGAAGAGCCAACACGTAAGGGGAACGGTAAGAATATACCCTACTCCCAATACGCCAATCGTAAGCCAAAAACTCGACACCATAAAGGCTATGAGCAAAAGGCAACTCGCAAGAACCAAGGGCATGAATTTGCGCGGCACACGAAGGTGCTTAAGCGAAATGGTAGGCAGGCGCGAAGCCATTAAAGAGCCTACAAAAAGAAGCGTGAAAACGCCAGTCCAAGGGTTCTGCAAGAACATGGCTACTGCCGGATGTGCGCCTTGAGCATCAAGCGCGAGCGACAATACCGCCGGCGTTAAGACCATCCAGCAACCACCAGGCGCAGGAACTCCCGTAAAGAAGTGTTTCCAGTATGGGGCAGTCTTCTGCTCAAGCATAGTATTAAAGCGCGCAAGGCGGAAACAATCGCACATGGCGTAATAAAGCGCACAGCCGAGCACTATTCTTATGTAAGGCCTTGCAACGATCGTTCCGTCAGCCAACGTATGGTCAGGCCCGCCAGTCATCCAGAAATACATAAACATGGCAGGCGCGACTCCAAAGTTGACAAAGTCGGCAAGCGAATCAAGCTCTGCACCTAGCTTACTGCTGGCATTCAAAAGCCTCGCAATACGCCCATCGACACCGTCGCAGATGCAAGCAACTAAAAGAGCCCAGAGAGCCGGAAGAAAACGCCCTTCAGACGAAAGCGAAATAGACGTAATACCTGCACAAGCAGCCAATGACGTCACGAGATTAGGAATCATAAGCCGAAAGGGAATCCTATCGGATTTTAACTCGTGAATTTTGCGCCGTTGGCCGCGCAATCTGAACCTAGACACTTGCCCCTCCCCTGCCGTCAGCTGACGGAGATATGGATACCCCCAGGTGCGCCACCTTGATCCTGCGGACGCGGCTGAGGCTTGGCTGTATTTTTACGAGGCGGCCCAATCATGCAAAAATGGACACGCCCGTCGGTCTTGGGCATTTGCTCGATATGGCAATCATCTTTAAGCATCTCGAGCACCTGCGCAATTTTATCTTCACCGATATCGCGATGGGCATTCTCACGGCCACGGAACTGCAGCGAAAGGCGAACCCTGTTACCATCGGCCAAAAATGAACGAATCTGACGCAACTTATGCTGGAGATCGCCCACATCCGTACCAGGATGGAACTTAATTTCCTTCATTTGGAAGGACTTCTGGGATTTGCGCTGTTGCTTTGCACGAATGGACTCTTCATAGCGGAACTTGCCATAATCCATTATCTTGCAGACTGGCGGAACTGCATTAGGAGTAATCTCCACCAAATCTAGCCCCCGGCTCTCGGCCAAGCGCTGCGCATCACGCGTCGCCATGACGCCGAGCATTTCCCCTTGAGAATCAAGAACGCGCACCTGAGGAACGCGAATCTTGTAGTTTACGCGAGTGAACTGTGCGATAACCCACCTCTTTTTGATTGTTAATTTTCGCGCATTTTACCAAATCACGCCCCAGCGCGCAAGTGGACGCTAAGTTCGTTTACGATAAGCTAGCTGGCGAAGAAGACAACATATCTTTCATCGCCGCGAGCGGACGGCCGCTAGAAAATGCGCCGCCTGACATCGCACCGGAGCCTTCTGGTTTAACTTCCGTTAGCATAAGCGCCGTATCATGACACTTTATTATGGGGCCGCCCTTTTCGACCTTAAGGACTGTACCAGGCTTAGCTGTACGCCACTCGTCTTGAAGAGTTTTTACTATCTTTGAACGCAAAACCGTAAGCCGCCCAAGCGTACCACGGCGGCATAAGTGCGCCGGAAGAAATGTGTAGCTGCCCGGCCAAGGGTTGTAGGCGCGAATGGAGCGTTCAATTACAATTGAAGGCGCATCCCAATCTATTAGGCCATCAACCTTTTTAAGTTTCCGTACGTGCGTAGCCGCTGATGGATCTTGCGGAACTTCGGGCGGAAGCGTACCTTCAGCCATCATCTTTAGGGCTTTGGCAAGCGTAACTCCGCCTGCAACTGAAAGATCGTTCATCAATGTTCCGCCCGTCGTATCGGGGTAAATCGGCTCAAAACTTTGCAGGATTATCGGCCCGTCATCAAGCCCGATGCCCATATGCATAACAGTAACGCCAGTAAGCCTTTCGCCCGCGGCAAGTGCAGCAACAACAGGCGACGCTCCCCTATATTTTGGAAGAAGCGAGAAATGACAATTTACGCAACCATGTTTAGGCAAATTAAGTAATGGTTCTTTTAGAATCTGCCCAAAAGCTACTACCGCAATAACATCGGGATTGTGAGCGCGAATCCAATCCATTGAGGCAGAATCATTAACGCTTTCAGGCTTCAACATGTCGGCGATGCCGCGGTTTTCAGCGAACATCGCTAGCGGACACGGCGTTAACGCTTTGCCGCGCCCTGCTGGACGGTCGGGCTGCGAGACAACACCTACAACTTCAAGCGTTTCACTCTCACGTAAAATGGCGCGCAAGCACTCAGCAGAAGCTGCTGAAGAACCCATAAACAGAACCTTAAGCCGAGATGCCGCCATATGCTCACAACCCCCGTCAACCTATCGATGAAGAAACCTTAAATACTGCCATAATAATAGATATGGCGACAAAGCCAACTGCACCAGCAATTGCTACGATTAAAAGAGGTTCAAGAGCATTCGTAAAAGACGTTATATTGCGATCCATATCTTTTTGGTAACGCTTGCCAATATGCTCAAGCGCGCCAGGCAGGTCCCCAGCTTGCTCGTCAACCGCGAGCATATCCGTCATAAGCCGAGGAAAAATACCTGCCGACGCAAGCGGTCCGGAAATCGTTGCGCCGTCAGTCACGCGCTCGCGCGCCGTACGCAATGCATCCCCAATAACAGCATTGCCGCAAGTCTCCTCGCATATCTTAAGCGATTGAAGAACATTTACGCCGTTCGATAAAAGAGTCTTCATCGTGTAAGCGAGCGATGAATAAGCGCCGCACGCGACAATGCCTTTAATTAGCGGCGCTTTAAGTTTCCAAGAATCGATGCGCCTTAAGCCCGATGGCGTTTTACCCCACTTACGAAACCATATAACACCAATTACAAGGCCAGATGCCATCAACCAGCCGTATTGAATGACGGCATGTGAAAGCGCAATCAATATCTGCGTTGGAAGCGGCAGCGTTGCCCCCATCGAATCAAACACTTTTTGGAACTGCGGTATAATCCAAACCAAGGCTGCAATTACTGCCAATACGCCGAATACAAGCACTATCATCGGATACATAAGGGCGCTCTTAATCTTGCCGCGCATATTGTCATCACGTTCATAGTGATCGCCAAGACGGCGCAAAACTTCAATCATAGCACCTGAAGCTTCGCCAGCGCGCAACATATTTGAAAAGAGCGGAGGAAACGTCTTAGGGTGCTTTGCGCATGCGTCGGAAAAATTTTCGCCGCGCACAATTCTATCGCATAAATCCTGGCAGACATAACGCTGCGCACCATTTTCTTCACCTTGGCTTGCAAGCGCCTTAAGTGCCTGCCCCAATGTCATACCAGCTTCAAGAAGATCGGCTAACTCTGAAACGAAAAGCAGCACCTCCACCCTTTTCATTTCAGTCTTTTGGCTAGAACCGCCAATTTGAATATTCCATATGGAAGAAGCGCCGCTTTTCTCGGAGGAATTAGCAAGCTTTTGCGGCGCTACTGCAGATGCAGAAGCGCTGGATTTAGATGCAGCAGATTTTTTCTTCGCATAACCCATGCAATCGCCCTTGTTTTATTTCTTTAGATGTAATATACCAAATAATGGACGCCTTTTAGAATTGACCGACGAAATAGGCCCGTCGAAATTAACAATTTAAATGGGTTGAAGGATTCAAGCAAATAAGCCTATTTAAGCTTCACGCTGCGCACACGCCAATATATTAAGGTATCTTCAACCATGGGAAAAGCGTTATACGCAACTGTGTAAAAGCGATTGGAACAAGTTCGATATAAGATGCATCTGCCTTCGCTGCCGATTGCGGAATCGGACTTGGAGGCGGATCTTCGGCGCGCGCTCTGGCGTACGCGCTCATCTGGCCCCATCCAGCATACTCCGTACGCA
This sequence comes from Kiritimatiellia bacterium, assembly GCA_017629455.1. The sequence continues at coordinate 3,578 of JAGBXE010000133.1, read as the reverse complement.
CCGCCTTGACCGAAAGCCGCCGACTCAAACCTTCTCCCTTTAATTCGAAATGCACTCTGCCGCATTCGTCCGCCACAAGCGCATAATTCCATATCGACGCGGGGTACAATTCCTTGATAGGAAAACCTAGTTCCTTGTCTCGCAAAACGTCGGCTGAATCGCGCTTCGCCAAAGAGGATGTCGCAGCATCAACAATCTTCTCATTCTCCTTTATTTTCAGTGAATAAAGGAGAGGGCCGCGCATGACGGCAATCGAATCATCCTTCCAATAAGATACCACAGGTTCAGACGGCAGTAACAGTACGACGACATCGCCCTTCTTCCACTTGCACGCAATACGGCAGAAGGAGCCTGGCCTCAAGGCCGCTTGAAGCGCCTTACCGTTGACGATAACCGATGCGGCCTTGCACCACTTCGGAATGCGCACAAAAAGCGGCCATTCATTCTTCGCTGTCTCGACAATCTCAAACTTGACGCTGTCCGAAAAAGGATAACCGCCGCTCTCTTTCAATGTAGCTACGTCAGTTCTTACGACACAATCTCCGTAAGCTGTCGCCGCAAGGCCGCCGCCTCGTTTCATCCACATAGATTCGACAAACTTAGGCCACGCGAAATGAAAATTTGAACGACAGCAACCAAAGCCCGAATACGGCCCTGGCACATTACTGAAATAGCCTTTGCCGTTATCTCTGAAACAAAGATTCCCATTTATGCAGGCGGGCTGATTCAAGAGACAGTAATAACGCATTCCTTTGCCGTCGCGCGAAAGCGTCGCAGGGAGCGTATTGTAGGCGACGATCTCAAGGTCGTCCGCAATCCCCGCTTCGCCAAGCGCCTCAAGCGCCACATGCGCGCTTAATATATGCTCTGCCGTTGCGCACAATTCCGTTCCTTGCGATGCGCTGCGCCCCGAAAGCGGCTCCGTTCCGTTCAGTGCGCGATCGGGTCTACCGTGCAACTTCATCGACCATCCTTCAGGTGAAAGCGCAGCTCTAAAAGCCGTTCGATCAGCTTCATCTCCGCCCAAGAGCCATTTTAAGGCAGGCATCTTTAAGCCCTGCATAAAATTGACGATGTGGGCGCGGTAACCTTCGCTCCCCCAGCCTCCATCGCCGCCGAAATGATAATAAGCCGTCCAATCAGCAGACTGCGACGCTACGACTTTTGCATAATCGAGCCACTCGGGTTTTCCAGTCTTACGATAAAGCCAAAGAACAACATCAACTTCATCACCTGCGCGCGCAACAGCCCACGGCTGATCGTCGAACAACTTATGTCCTTCAGAAAACGCTTTGCGCTGAAAGGCGAAATAACGCTCCATAAAAGGAACGACACGAGCATCGCCCGTCGCCTCGCACCAATCGCGAAGAGTCCAAAGGACAATCATATTCGCCCACCAATTCCGATCTCTTGGCCCGAAATCTCCGTTGTCGCGCTGTGAGGCAAGATAAGAATCGATCCACTTTTTCGACTTGGCTTTCAATTCTTCATCGTCGAGCGCGAAGGCAAGCGACGTAAGGCCTTTGGCATAATACGGGCCGCGCTCCCAGGCGAACTGTCCGCCGCGCTTGCCGAGGGTAACCCAATCGCTCTTGCCGATATCTTCGTAGAGCGCCTCAGCAGCACCGGTAAGACCGTCGCGCTGGAGCTCCATCTGCCTTAAGAGCCACCCATCAGCCCTGACGCTTCCCGGCGGCAGGCGCTCCATCGCACGCTCGCGCACGGTTGCACCTGAAAGAACGTGCGCAGAAAAGAAAGCGATAAGAAAAAACGACACAATCGCGTTAATTGACTTCATTTTAAACTTTCCCCTCATAAGATAAATCAATCCACCCTAGCTCCCTGCAAGTGGATCTTGGCTACATTTTCTGTATTTTTTAGAATGTATATTACCACTTTCACTTTCCATTATCAATCTCCCGCGGCTAATCAAAAAGTCAAAGCGCAAATATGTTAAAATAACAGGCATGATATTCGATATCCACCCTTCTTGGAACGATGTCTTTCAAAAAGAAATCGAAAAGCCATACTTCGCCACGCTTTTTAAATTCGTAGACGAAGCGTACTCTAAGTCAATTGTATATCCGCCGCGCGAACAGATTTTCGAGGCGTTCAAACGCACGGCCTTCGACAAAGTTAAGGCTGTCATTATCGGGCAGGATCCATACCATGAACCTGGTCAGGCGCAGGGTCTAGCGTTCTATGTGCCACCTTTCATCACCCCGCCGCCGTCACTTAAAAACATTGCAAAAGAATTAGGCAAAATGCCTGATCTTCTTTCTTGGGCTGAAAATGGAGTGTTGCTACTTAATGCCACACTCACCGTAAACGCTCATTCTGCAGGATCGCACAAAGGTATGGGGTGGGAGATTTTCACCGACTCAATAATAAAGGAGCTTGCCGAAAAACGCGAAAATATCGTCTTCATACTTTGGGGCAGTTACGCACAGCGCAAAGGTTCTTTCATTGATCGCTCGAGGCACTTTATAATAGAGTCAGCACACCCTTCTCCGCTGTCGGCATATCGGGGGTTCTTCGGCTCCAAACCTTTCTCGCGAGCAAACGAATATCTTTTAGAGCACAACATCGAACCTATCAACTGGTAAAAGACGCATAATGCTGGCAAAATGACGAACGAGACAAAGAGCCTACTGCGCCTTTACGCAGAAAAATTCGAAACGCCATCGTTCATAGAAAACGATCCTTCGCAATTTATGCACCAAGTTCGTGGGGCAAAAAACAAAGAAGCTACTGCCTTCGTTGCCTCTTCCTTAAGCTTCGGCAGCCGAGCACAATTCATCGAAAAAATCAAATGGATCATTGAGCGCGCCGACAACGATGTAGACAATTGGATAAGATCTGGAAAATTCAAAAACGATTTTCACCAAGACAACGACAAGTGCTTTTACCGATTCTTTACACACTCAACAATGTACGCGTTCCTTTGCCGATATAAACGCATAATGGACGATTACGGCAGTCTCGGCAACTTCGTAAAAAGAAACTGCAGCAATGACGCGTTGGAAGCTGTCGCCAAAATATGCCAGTATTTCAATGAAGGCGGCACTTCCAATGTCATACCGCTGAGCCACCGCAGCGCATGCAAACGGCTATGCATGTTTTTAAGATGGATGGTACGCGACAACTCCCCCGTCGATATTGGCCTTTGGTCTAGGTTTATCGACAAAAAGACGCTCGTAATACCGCTAGATACGCATGTTCTTCGCCAAGCAGGAAAGCTTGGCCTTATGAAAAGTTCGGCATCATCAATGGCGGCGGCGAAACTCCTTACTGCTAAACTTTCAGAAGTTTTCCCCGACGACCCTGTCCGCGGAGATTTCGCGTTGTTCGGCCTAGGCGTAAACAGCCAAAACTGAACTTAGCGAATCTTAAAGTCGTAAAATTTATTGCGCCCTTCGCAACCGATTATACCTGCATAAAATGATTCCGGCAAATCGTTGTCGACATAGCCTATTTCATGGCCGCAGCACTTTACGACCATCATCTTAACGCCCTTGCGGTTTTTAACTATATTAACCTCAAGATTATAACGCGTATCCTTGTTGAAAGGCGCCTTA
>JAGBXE010000132.1 GCA_017629455.1 Kiritimatiellia bacterium | reverse complement strand
CTTGAAGAAGTCGGTAGAAGAAGCAGCACCAATCACCTTCTTGTCATCATCGTCAAGATCGGCAGTATCCTGCTGAGGCCAAACAGCCTGAAGACCAGCACCTTCACGCTCAGTGTTGCACTGTGTAATGGCGACGAAGAGGTTACGACCGCGCATTGACATAGCTGCTGTCTGAGCAGAAAGCATAGCAGATGCAATAGCCGGGAAGAGAGCACCCATAAGAATGCCGAGAATGCCGATTACGACGAGGAGCTCGACGAGCGTAAAACCTTTTTTATTTGTTTTCATGATTCACCACCCTTGTCTTTGATTTCGTGACCTTTTACAGCAAGGAGTATATCAGTTTTTAATATCAATTGTAAAGCGCGGCGGCAAAGAAAACTACCGCCGCACTTTAAACAACCTAATCAATTAGTTGCAAACTTCGATCGGGCCGTTCGTGCCAATCTGAGCCGGCGCGAGATTGACGCAGCCGCTCTCGGTGATTGCAACGGGCTTCTCCCAGCGAAGGCCGAACGTCGGGCTGGTAACGAACGTATCGATCTGGAACGTCATGTTGGGCATGAGTTCATAATCGGAGCTCGTCTCCATCCAAGGAGCCTCGACTTCGATAAGGCCAGTGCCGTGGCAGGGGCCGTAGAAGTAGTTGTCGCGCTTACCGTGCTCTTCGTAGAACTTGATGAAGCCCTTGGCGACCTCGGAAGCGAGAATACCAGGCTTGAGGTGCTCTTCTGTCCAGTAGTGAGCATCGAGACCGAACTGAACGAGCTCGCGCTTCTCGGGCGAAAGCTTGCCGCAGCAAACGGGAAGACCGATCGACGGCGAATAACCGCAAATCTTCGCGGAGAGGTTCAACTGAACGATATCGCCTTCCTGGATGACCTTGTAGCTGGAGCGGGAAATCGCGTGACGCGTCGACTTCTCGGCGAAGCAGTACATCGGAAGACCTTCGTATTCAGCACCGTTTTCGTAGATGCACTTCTGGGCAACGCCAACGAGCTCAAGCTCGGTCTTGCCAGGCTTAAGCTCAGCCATGACAGCCCTCGTAGCAAGCTCAGTGATGCGCGTAGCTTCGCGGATGCAAGCGATTTCGTTGTCGCTCTTGATGCGGCGCAAAGCGAGCATAATGTCGTCGGCCCAAACAATCTCGGCCTTAGGATAGCACTCGCGAACACCTTCGAGCTGCACGCAGTTCGTGTTGAGCTTGGCAGCAATACCGATCTTGATGTTCTCGCCCGTGACACCGAGCTTCGTGAAGACGTCCTTGAACGTTTCGCTCTTAAGCTCAGGATAAGCCGGGTTGGCGCTTTCGCGATACTGGTAAACAACAGCGATGTTCTCCATCCAGCTGAAGTCACCTGCGAAGACCTGGCTCTCGGGGCCAACCATGAGCATGTACTCACCGTTGGCGGCAATCGCAACACCAACGCGCTCAAAGACAGGCCAGAAATTCGAGAAGTAACGCGTATCAGCATAGTCGGCCTCGGAGCCGTTCACAACGAGAACGTCAAGCCCCTTCTCGGCGACAAGCTTCGCTGCGTTGGCAACGCGCTGCTTGAACTCTTCAACTGGAATCTGTATTCTAGCCATTTTGCATTTTCCTTTCTTGTTTTAGTAATCGTTAAGTTACTTAAAAAAACCATTTCGCATAAGCGAGAAGCCCCTGCTTCCACGGAACGCGGTGCGACACGCCCGACTTGCCAGCAAATTCACTAAGATGCTCAACATACCACTCGTAATTGCGAATGAGCGCCTGCTTGTTGGAGTAGCGCGGCTTATAACCAAGCAACTTCTCGGCCTTTTCAATTGACACAAAAGAATCAGTCGACGCCGTCTCGTAAACCCATGGATACAAAGGCGAAAGATGAAGCTTTTCGAGGATGCGCAAGATGAAAATTATAGGCTTTATCGGCAGGCCACGTATTTTCTTTCCGTAGCCAGCGCGATCAAGAACCGCCTGATAATCCTCTTTCATCGTCGCAAATTCTTTAGCCCCGATATTAAACTCGGTTGCAACGACATCTTTCGGATAAGTCATTGCGTTCCAGATTGCAGCATCAAGGTCGTCGACATCCATAAGCTGATAGCGGTTATTGCCGCTACCAATCATGGGGAAGCCATGCCCAGTATAAGCCCAATCGTAGAACATTGCGAAAACACCCAAGCGTTCAGGCCCGATAAAGCTCTTGGGGCGAATAATTGAAACTGGATACCCTTCTTTTATGGCTTGGCGACAAATTTCCTCGGCATCAATCTTTGCCTGACCATAAGGGCCAACGCCAATAAGGGGATCAGTTTCGTAAATAGGATGCTTTTTAGGAACGCCGTAAACAGCCGTCGAAGAGATTTGAACCATCCTGTCTAGACCGAACTTACGCGCAGCATTTAAAACATTGCGGCAGCCGTCGACCTCTGTCGTGAAAATATCTTCTTCGCTGTACAACGGCAACGCCGCCGCGCAATGCACAACGACGTCGCAACCTTCAGTCACCTTCTCAACAGCAGGGATGTCACGCACATCGCCAAGCGTAAATTTGAGCCACGGCTCGTCTTTCTCGGGATAATCGAAAGGCGCTATATCAAGAACGCGAATCTCCTCCACGCCCTTTGTGCGCAGAAACCTTATGAGGTTTATCCCAAGAAACCCAGAACCGCCGGTGACAAGAACTTTCACCAAAACTCCTATTTCGCGGGAGCAGCCGGCAATTCAGGAGCGGCCGGAGCGGCAGGCAACGCGGGAGCTTCTGGCACAGGCAGATTGGGAGCTTGTTCAGCGGCGACAGGCTCTGCATCGCGGGCAAGCAACGACTTAGAATGAACAGTCGAAGTAAGGCGCGCAAGAACGAGTGTATTCAAAAGAAAAACAGTACCAAGAATGGCAGTTGTCTTAATAAGGACGTTGCCGGCATCGGCGCCAAGCGAAGCTTCGAGCATACCACCGCCGATAGCACCGCCAAGACCACCCTCTTTCGGCTTCTGAAGCATCACAACCAACGCAAGAAGCAAGCAGACGGCAACTTCAACAACATAGAGAAAACCAATAAGAATGGACATCTTTCTTTCCTTTCATTTTCAAGGGGTATTATACCCTATTTATTACTGTTTCGTCAATTGACCAGACCTTTTAGCGGCAAGATCTATTATGCGCTGATTTGAGCTGCCGCGGAAGCGAAGCGAAATATCTTTAAGTTCCTCAACAAAGGGCCCGTCAACAAGCACATCGACCATTGACAGAAACTCATCTGTAAGCTCTATGCGCCAACGCGACGGTGATGTAAGATCTTTTTCCAGAACGCAGCCTGTGTAGACCCACAGAGTCTTCCTAGAGCCGAACTTATGCCTGAAACGGCGCAAGAACGGCACAAGAGCACGCTGGTTTTCAGGCTCCATAGGCTCGCCACCAAGTAGCGTAAGCCCTGAGATATAATCGGGCTCAAGCGCGCGAAGAAGCTCGTCTTCAACATCTTGGGTAAATGGCTCGCCGTAGGAAAATGCCCACGCCTGCTCATTAAAGCAACCCTTACACCTGTGCGTGCAGCCCGAAACAAAGAGCGATACACGCACTCCTTCGCCGTTGGCAATGTCGCAAGTGCGAATTGACGCGTAATTCACCGCTGAAAGCTAAGCCTTACGAGACGTGAAGAACGCGCTCTTTTATCTCTTGCGTACGACCCTGGTTCCAGAACTGAGAACCAATATACCCGCACGTGCGACGCGCTACATTGAGCTTAGCTTCATCGGCGTTGCCACACTTGGGGCACTTCCAGATGAGCTTGCCGAATTCGTCCTTGACGATCTCGATCTCACCATCGAAACCGCACTCCTGGCAATAGTCGCTCTTCGTGTTAAGCTCGGCGTACATAATATTCTCGTAAATGAACTGCATAATCGACAGCACCGCCTGCAAGTTGTCTTGCATATTCGGAACTTCGACATAGGATATGGCGCCACCCGGCGAAAGCTGCTGGAACTTCGCCTCGGTTGAAAGCTTTTGGAAAGCGTCAATCGGTTCAGTTACGTGAATGTGGTAAGAGTTTGTAATGTAGTTGCGGTCGGTAACGCCCTTAATAATCCCGAAACGCTGCTGGAGGCATTTCGAGAAGCGATACGTTGTAGATTCGATAGGCGTACCGTAAATTGAATAGTCAATGTTTTCCGCAGCTTTCCACTTTGCAGTGTACTCGTTGAGCTTTGTCATAATTTCAAGACCAAACTTCTCACCTTCTAGCTCAATTAGCTTTTTGCCGGTATGGCATAGACGCACTCCCAAAGGCCAGCATAGCCGAGCGAAATCGTTGAATAGCCGCCGTAAAGAAGCTTGTCGATCTTCTCGCCCTTATTTAAGCGCGCAAGAGCACCGTACTGCCAAAGAATTGGCGCAGCATCGGATGTCGTTCCCTTAAGACGCTCGTGGCGGCACTGAAGAGCCTTGTGGCAAAGCTCGCAACGCTCATCAAATATGCTCCAGAACCTATCGATGTCGCCATGCGCCGAGAGCGCAACGTCAACAAGGTTAATTGTCACAACGCCCTGATTAAAGCGCCCGTAATATTTGGGCTTGCCAGGAACGTAGTTTAGCGCGTTAGAAACGTTGCCGTAACCGCCTTCAGAACGGTCGGGCGTAAGGAACGAGCGGCACCCCATGCACGTGTAGCAATCGCCGTTACCGGCAGTCTCGCCAGTCGAAAGCTTATACTCGCGCATCTTTTTCTCGGAGATATAATCGGGAACCATGCGCTTAGCGGTACACCTAGCCGAAAGCTCGGTGATGTACCAGTAAGGAGTTCCTGGCTTAATGTTCTGCTCTTCGAGAACATAGATAAGCTTCGGGAATGCGGGCGTTACGTAAACACCCTGTTCATTCTTAACGCCGCGAATGCGCTCTTCGAGAACCTCTTCGATAATAAGCGCCAAATCCTTGCGTTCAGATTCATTGCGGGCTTCGCCAAGATACATGAAAACAGTAACAAACGGAGCCTGGCCGTTAGTCGTCATAAGCGTGACAACTTGATACTGAATCGTCTGAACGCCCTTCTGAATCTCCTTGCGCACACGCTTTTCAACAATCTTATCGAATGCGTCGTCGGAAATGACTACACCAGATTCGGAAAACTCATCCTTAAGCTCCTTGCGAATCGCCTGACGCGATATCTCAACAAAAGGAGCTAAGTGCGTTAACGAAATAGACTGGCCGCCATACTGGTTCGAGGCAACTTGCGCAATAATCTGCGTAGCGATATTGCAAGCCGTTGAAAAGCTTTTAGGCTTTTCGATCATCGTACCGGAAATGACCGTGCCGTTTTGAAGCATATCTTCGAGATTGACGAGATCGCAGTTATGCATGTGCTGCGCATAATAATCCATATCGTGGAAGTGGATAATCCCTTCCTTATGCGCCTGCACAATATCGGCAGGAAGAAGTAAGCGCGCTGCGACGTCCTTCGACACTTCGCCGGCCATATAATCGCGCTGGACAGAATTTATGCGCGGATTCTTATTTGAATTTTCCTGCTTAACGTCTTCATTATTGCTTTCAATAAGCGACATTATCTGCTGGTCGGTCGTATTCGCCTGACGCAAAAGATTCTGCTTGTAGCGGTACGTGATGTACTTTTTAGCAACCTCATGCGCACCCATCTCCATTATTTTCGTTTCGACGACGTCTTGGATTTCTTCAACCGTCATCGCACGATCGCGAGCTGCGCAAACGCCAGCGACTTCTTCGGCAATAAGATTAATACGCCCTTCACTCAACGCGTTCTTATAATCAACAACTTGGCTGGCCTTACGTATGGCATTTACGATCTTGGAAATATCAAACGCAACTTCCTGACCGCTGCGCTTAATGATTTTCATTACTTTATCTT
>JAGBXE010000131.1 GCA_017629455.1 Kiritimatiellia bacterium | reverse complement strand
GCCGTCGCAAGCCCTGTCATCTTCACCGTTTGAGGGCGTGTACTCATTTACATCTCGTCAGGGATGTCAAATTTTCTGGCAGCGAGAGCTTCAAGATCATCAAGCGCTTCTTTAGCCTGAGGGCCCTCGGCCGTAACTGTAAGAACCGTACCGCTTACAGCTTCTAAAGTCATCAAAGCCATTATCGACTTGCCAGAGACAACATTGCCGTCTTTCTCTACGTCAATGGTGGCATCGTAGTGACTTGCGGTCCTAGCAAAAAGCCCCGCAGGACGTACGTGCAAACCGTACTTGTTAAGGAGCGTCATCTTTCGCACTATCTTATCTGACATTTTTCCTCCCCTTCCTTTTTACATCCGCCGCATCTGACGCAGGCTTTAACGCTTCTGCCCTCTTACGCAGGCGTTCTGAAAGCTCAAACACAGGATCGCCCCCAGAAATAAGAAGCCGCTGCTGCATCGCAGCCGTTTCGACGAGATTAACCAGATCGCGCCCTGCCGAAACGGGAATAATGATATTAGGCACGTCTACGCCAAGAATATTGCGTACGCGCCGCGTTTGGCCGATGCGGTCGATTTCGCCGACTACATCTTGCAAACGTTTAAACGTAATAACAAGGTCTAGGCGCTTTTCTCCACGCACAGCCGACACACCGAAAAGGCTTGGCACATGAACTATGCCTATGCCGCGTATCTCCATGTAGCCAGCCGTCGACTCGGAAGCCGAACCGTAAAGTTCATTGCCACCAACCTCCCTGCGCACGCAAGTAAGGTCGTCAGCAATAAGCGCGCAACCTCTTTTGATAAGGCCAAGCGCAGTCTCAGACTTACCTAGCCCAGGATCACCCTCGAACATTACGCCTAAACCGCTAACCTCAACCATCGTTCCGTAAATCGATGTCGCGGGAGCGGACAGCCCTTCGAGAACGAATGCGCTGCGATGCATAAAGTGACGCGTCTTTAAAGGCGACGTCATAAGCACAACGCCAGAATTAGCAGCGAATTCTAACTCGACAGGACCTGGCTTTTGCCCGTTGGTAAAAATGAAACAAAAAGCCTCTTGAGAGACGAGAGCACCAAAACGCTCGCGCCTCATTTTCGTTGAGAGCGAATCTAAATAAGCCGACTCTGCCTTGCCGATAACTTGAAGACGTTTCCACGCGAAATGCTTATGGAAGCCCGTCAATGCTAGGCCAGGTCGGTTTGCCAAAGGCTCTTCAACGATACGAGCCATGTTTTTGCCGCCAGCTTCAAGCGTCAGGCAAAGACTCTCTTTGCCCGCTTCAAAGAAGTCGGACACTGTGAAGGTTCTACCCTTCGCACTCGAAGCTGTCGGCAATTCTTTCATTTTTTAGTTCTTGGCCGAAGCAGCGCGCTGCTCACGAACCTTGCCCTTGCGCGCCTTAACACGCATACGAAGAAGCTGACGCTCGGCGCGTGCTGCAGCAGCGTCGATAACGCTCTTGCCGCTCTCGGAAAATTCCTTTGCGCCCACGGCCGTCTCGCCGAGCCTGTTGGCAACGACTTCGGCCATGTACATCTTTTTCTTTACGTCAATATCGATAACGAGCGATACTTTAGTAACTTTAGGAAATCTCTCGGCAAGGCGCTCCATGCGCTTCTGCGCATAATCCTTAAGCGACTCAATGCGCACGTCGCTATGTCTCATCGTTATTTCTATGCTCATGTTTCTCTCTCCTTTCCTTACATCCTAAAGTTCTCTCCGAGATACTTCTCTCGGACTTCAGGATCATTCACAAGTTCTTCACTCGTACCCTCTTTAAGAAGGCACCCATTATAAACTAAATAAGCTCTGTTTACAACTGAAAGCGTTTCGCGGACATTGTGGTCGGTTATGATAATACCTAGCCCCTTGGCCGCAAGCCGGCGCACAATGTCCTGAATTTCATTGACGCTCAACGGGTCGACACCTGCAAAAGGCTCATCAAGCATCAAGATTGCTGGATTGCGTACAAGCGAACGCGCAATTTCAAGTTTGCGGCGCTCACCGCCAGAAAGCGTATACGCCGGCTGGCGCGCCACTTTCATAAGGTCGAACGGCTCTAGCAACTCTTCGGCACGCGCCTTGCGAGCGCGGCGGTCGAGAGGAAGAGTTTCAAGGATTGACATTACGTTATCCCAAACCGAAAGCTTCCTAAATACACTCGCTTCCTGGGCGAGATACCCAAGGCCTTTGCGCGCACGGATGTAGACAGGATCGCGAGTAACATCTTCGCCGCGGAATACGACCGAACCCTGCTCTGGGCTAACGAGCCCGACTATCATGTAAAAAGTCGTCGTTTTGCCTGCGCCGTTGGGACCTAAAATGCCTACAATCTCACCGCACGAACAATCGACATCCATACCGTTGACAACGGTACGATCTCCATAAACCTTCACAAGGCCGCGCGCCGAAAGATCAGGTGCGCTCGACTTTTCTGCCGCCATTGCATTCATGGCTTCAATTACGGGGTCGCCCACGGAACCCCCTTTCCGCCCAACGGGCCAGTTACTATTTCAGAATTTTTGATTTCAACCTGCTCTGCATCAACCCAGAATTTGATGCTCTCGCCCTTAAGTTCGCTACCGCCTTCGGCGTTTTCGACCAATGTAGCTGGCGCACCGCCCTTGCCGAACATCTCAATTTCGCGTGCCTGATTGCGGTACGTTGCCATGGCGCACTTGCCGACGCGGGTTTTGTTTGTTATCGTAACATCGCCTAAAGCGACAATACGGCTTATCACGTTTGAATGCGCAAAGAACGCATAAAGGCTTTCTGCCTTCATCGTGTATTCGCCGGCATATTCGGAAAGGACATCGCCTTCAAAGAGCATTACGCCAGCTGTGCGATCGTAATCGCCCGATAGGCTGCGGATTCTCGCCGACTGCGGCTTGTCGTCGGCAGGTTTAAGCTTTGTAGCTACACCACCTTTAGCTCCGCGAGCAACATCAACATTATCGGACTTAAGATCAGCGCCTTTAAATATGCGCACGTACGATTCGGCCGCGGAAAAGTAGATATCGCTTCCAGTAAGGACGTTCGGCCCCTGACAAACACGCGCAGGACCTTCGGCCCAGCCGCTCTTGGTGTACCTGTCGACAACTAGCGAGCGCGCATCAATGCGCGTATCTATCTGGCCTTTTTCGTCAAACTTTTTCGCGACGACATTCTCGGCCCACACCATACCAGTATCAAGGAAGAACTGCGCCTTCTTCGCGCTAATTAGAAACTTCACCGACCCGTCGGGGTATGTGTCGACAGGAACTGTGACATCTTCAGCCGGCGCATCAAGCCTTGCCAAACAATTGGAGTACGCCTCGCGAAGACGTAAAGCCTCCTTCATCTGCAAAGCACGCGCTTCGCCCCACGCATCAACATCAAAGGCTGATGCGCTAAGCGTAAGAGCTGCAAAAATAAACGCCAAAGACCTCAATAAACGATTCCTCCTAATTGACAAGTAGTATACCAAAAAACTTCTCCCTTTTGTGCTTAATTAGCCCGTGCAGACACCATTCATCTTGGCAAATTTTGTGTTATAATACCCGAATCATCAATCCAAATTAGGAGTCCTTAGAATCATGGAAATTAAGAATAGGCTTTTCGACAACTTAAACACCGGCAAGACTTCCATTGGTGCTATTATTACAATGAGTGATCTTATCGCCAGTGAATTAGCCGGCGACTGCGGAATGGACTTTGTCTGGATTGACGCGGAACACGCTCCCCACACAATCCAGGACGTTCAAAAGCACCTCATTGCGCTGCGCGGCACCGGTTGCGCCGGTCTCGTACGCGTAAGAGCTGGTGAGCCGATGCTTATTAAGCCCTACCTCGACATTGCCCCCGACGGCATCATTGTTCCTATGGTCAACACGCCCGAACAGGCTGAAGCTGCTGTCGCTGCGTGCCGCTATCCGAAAACCGGCATTCGCGGCTGTGGCGTAAGGCGCGCCGTCAGGTACGGAGCGGTCGATTTCTTCGATTACCTCAAGGAATCGGAACGCTGGCCACTCGTTATCTGCCAGATCGAGCACATTGACGCAGTTAAAAATCTCGACAAGATCCTTAAGGTCCCTGGCGTCGATTCGTTCTGCATCGGCCCTTGCGATCTTTCCGGGTCAATGGGCATCTTAAACCAGATGGACGACCCAGAGCTTAACAAGGTTCTCGATGAGGTCGCCCTCAAGATTAAGAAGGCAGGCAAATGGCTCGGTACTGCCGCAGGCGGCTTCTCACGCTGGAAAGAGCGCGGAGTCGATTGGTTTGCCGGCGTCTCTGATTGGGGCGCAATGGCAGCCGGTTTTAGGTCGTTCAAAAAAGATTGTGATGAGGTTCGCTAATTATGATGACACTACTTTTTGCAGCAGCTACAATCTCTTGGTCGGTAATGCACCCGACCGAGCTTGATCCGCCCTACATGCAACGCGTCGTCGACAAGGCGGCGGAATACGGCGGGGTCGACTCATTCGAAGTATGCGGCAGGTGCGGTTTTGCTTGGGGCGGCATAAACGCCCTCGTAGATTACGCCCCCTATCCGCGCACGGCGGCGGCTGTCGACAAAGAGCTTATCGCCGTTACGCGCAAGCGGATGAATGAAATTGTGGAAATAGCCCACAAAGCAGGCAAGCCAGTTTATTACTGGCACCGCGAGGGCTATATGCCTAAAGAGATGACGCTCGACGTTCCTGAGCTTCTGGACGAAAATGGCGAATTTGACCTTCTCGGCCGCCCATACCTCGACTATGTGCGCTGGAAAGTCTCTTCCGCGTTCGATGCCGTACCTGGTCTTGATGGTATCGTCCTTACGCTTACTGAGGCCGACTTCTCGGTCATCCACAACTCGAATCCACAGCGCTACCCGGCAGCTAAAGTTGTCGACACAATCAACCGCATCTTCATTGAAGAGCACAAGAAGCGCGGCAAGACGTTCATCTTCCGTTCTTTCGGCTCTGTAGCACAAGACTACGAAGACCTTCTTGCGGGCGCAGCGCTTACCGCCAAGGACTACAAGTTCGAAGTTGAAACAAAGATTACCGCATACGACTTCGATCCGTTCCTCCCGGAAAACCCCTTCCTTCGCAAGATTCCCGGCGGGATGCTCGGTGCTGAATGCGACTGCCTCGGCGAATATCTTGGCGCTGGCTACTTGCCGGCAGAACAGACGAAAGTCATTCGCCGTTACATAAATGAGGCTAACGCCAAAGATACCGATCGCTTCACAATCCGCATCGACCGCGTCGGCAACACAATCTTCGACTCGGCTCAAGAAGTCAACCTCTACGCATATATGCGCTTTATCCGCGATGCAAAGGCGACACCCGAAGAAATCATGAACGAATGGGCGGCGCGCCGTTGGCCTAAATGCCGCGAAGAGATGAAGAAACTTTCGCGCATGGGCTTTGACGTAACGGTCAGTACGCATTTCATCAATCATAACGTCTCGTTCCACCAGAACCCCACCGCTCCCAACTTCAAATACATTAAATCGTGCGGCATTATGGGCCTCTACCGCGACGGCTACGACCTTCATATGGCAAAAGACATGTGGGGCATTCTCTCTCATGAGCGCGCTCCTGGACGCGATTTCATACGGGAAGAAAAGGCCAAGGCCGTCCGTCTCGCAGATGAGGGGCTTAAACTCTTAGAAAGCCTCAAAGACCGTCTAGACAGCGCCG
>JAGBXE010000130.1 GCA_017629455.1 Kiritimatiellia bacterium | reverse complement strand
CTACCAACCATTGGGTTGACCCCGATGTCATGAAGCCTTTGATGGAAAAGAGCTACAAGGGCTGTATGAAGGGCCGTACGATGTACGTCATTCCTTTTGCAATGGGCCCGATCGGCAACCCGATCACTCAGTACGGTATCGAGCTTACCGACTCGCCTTACGTCGTTGTCAATATGAACATCATGACGCGCACTGGCGATCAGGTTATTAAGCAGCTCGGCAAGGATGGCGAATTTATTCCTTGCATTCATTCCGTCGGTGCGCCTCTTAAGAAGGGTCAGAAGGATACGGCATGGCCTTGCGCTAAGAACATTGATGACAAGTTCATCACCCAGTTCCCTGAAGAGCGCGAAATTTGGTCGGTCGGTTCTGGTTACGGCGGCAACGCTCTCCTCGGCAAGAAGTGCTTTGCTCTTCGTATCGCTTCGAAGATGGCGAAGGATCAGGGTTGGATGGCTGAGCACATGCTCATCCTCACGCTCACTTCTCCCGAGAAGAAGCAGTACCACGTCACAGCCGCGTTCCCGTCTGCATGCGGCAAGACGAACCTCGCGATGATGGAGCCCAAGCTCAAGGGCTGGAAGCTTCAGACAATCGGCGATGATATTGCTTGGATTAAGCCTGGCGACGATGGTCGTCTCTATGCTATTAACCCTGAGAACGGCTTCTTCGGCGTTGCGCCGGGCACTTCGATGGACTCGAACCCCAACGCGCTTAAGAGCTGCAAGAAGGGCACGATCTTCACGAACGTTGTTCTCACTCCCGATGGCGACATCTGGTGGGAAGATATGGGCGTTAAGGCTCCCAAGGAAGGTATCGACTGGCAGGGCAATCCTTGCTACATCTGCAAGGACGATCCTTACCGCATGGGCCCGAAGCCTGGCATGACGAAGAAGGAAATCAAGGAATCCGGTTACGTTGCAGCTCACAAGAACTCGCGCTTCACGGCTCCTGCAGAGAACTGCCCCGTTCTTGACAAGGCTGGTTTCAACGGCCTTTACAACAAGAAGCCCACGGGCGTTCCGATTGATGCAATTCTCTTCGGCGGCCGTCGTCCTTCCACGATTCCTCTCGTCAACGAAGCTAAGAGCTGGGCACATGGCGTGTTCATGGGTTCTGCCGCTGGCTCCGAAGTTACGGCCGCTGTCATTTCCGATCAGATCGGTCAGGTCCGCCGCGATCCTATGGCGATGCTTCCGTTCTTCGGTTACAACGTTGCCGACTACTTCCAGCACTGGTTGGAAATGGAGCGCACGAGCGCCGACGCTACGAAGCTTCCTAAGATCTACTTCGTCAACTGGTTCCGCAAGGGTGACGATGGTCGCTTTATGTGGCCCGGCTTTGGCGACAATAGCCGCGTTCTTAAGTGGATCTGCGATCGTATCGATGGCAAGGTCAAGGCTACCAAGACAGCTATCGGTAATCTCCCGCTTGAGAAAGATATCGATCTTTCCAACAACGAGGGTAAGTTCAAAGTCGTTCCTGCCGACCTCAAGGAAATTCTCAAGGTCGACAAGGCTGGTTGGATCAAGGAAATCGAGACTATCGGCAAGAGCTACGACGAGTACGATGCAAAGGCTTCGAAGGATTCGAAGGTCGTCTCCAAGACGGCCAAGCGCGTCCCGAAGGCTCTTCGCGACGTTCTCGCGGCAGTCACTGCCGAGCTTGCTAAGTAACGTTTAATGGCAAAAATAAAGCTCACAAAAACCGAGCTTAAAGCCCAAACGGACGCGCTTAAGCGTTTCCAAAGGTTTCTGCCGATGCTGCAGCTTAAAAAGCAGCAGCTTCAGGCAGAAATCGCGGGAATAGCGGCCAAAGCCGAGGCGGCGGCCGCGCGTGAGAGCGCGCTCCGAAAGGGTATTGAAGGTTGGGTGGGCTTGCTTGCCACAGACGTTTCTCTCCTTGACAATCTCGTCAAGGTAAAGTCGGTTAAAACTAATACGGCTAATATTGCCGGCGTTACGATACCGACATTCGCTGGCATCGACGTCGAAATTCGTCAGTTAGACGCTTGGGCGACGCCTGCGTGGCTCGATTCGGCGGCCGATGCTGCGGTTAAATCTCTTGAGATAAAATGCGAGCGCTCTGTATACGATGAGCAGTTGCGCCTTATCTCTGAGGAGTTGCGCTTAACTTCTCAACGCGTGAATCTTTTCGAAAAGGTAAAGATTCCGGAATGCAAAGAAGCGATACGTGTAATACGCATTGCCCTTGGCGACGAGCAAACTGCATCAGTAACGCGCGGAAAGATAGCCAAGTCTCGCGTTCCTAATCCTGAGGAGGCTGCATGATTGTACAGATGAAGCATTTGGATCTCGTCTGCGCAGCGTCAGCTCGCGAGGAAACGCTTGAGCGTTTGCGTTCGTTCGGTGCAGTGCATCTTAATCTCGCATCCGCAAATGCGCCATCGGTTTGCGAAGCGCAAGGTGCGCTTGCAGATGCAGAGAAGGCAGTGCGCATGATTTTAAAAGCGCGCGGCAAACGTGATAACTTACCTATTCGCGCAAGAAGCGTCAAAGAGGTTCTTGGTTTTGATGAAGATAGGCAAACTCTTATAGCCGAACAAGAGCGTCTTGGTAGAGAAATTCGCGCACTAGAGCCTTATGGCGATTTTGATGTTTCACTGGCGGAAAAACTAAAGGAAGAAATTCCAAACCTCTCTGATTTTGTTGAGCTTCCCGATCCGCTTCCTGAAATGCGTTTGTCGCGGCTCGTGGAGAAAGCTTCGCGCGTTGCTAATCGCATACGTATTGATACTGAGAAGATAGCTTGCTCGGATGAGAATGTAATATTATCAGAGCATCCAGCCCTTAAAGATCGCGTTGAGTTTGAACAGGCCAGGGAGCTTCTCGCCGATCATGGGGCGGTTTCTGTTATTTCCGGCTGGATACCGGTTACGCGCGTAAAAGAGCTTATGGATATCGTAACGAGCGCGCGTTCCGACCTCTTTGAAAGAGTTCATGCAATTGGCTGGGGCGTTTTGCTGCGTGATCCAGAGCCTGGTGAATCGCCGCCTACGCTTATTGAGCCGCCGCGTTTTTTCCGTGCCGCCAGAACTCTTTTTGAAGGCCTTGGTATTGCTCCAGCTTATACAGAGGGTGATGTATCAGTTCCGTTCCTCTGTTATTTTTCGATATTCTTTGCGATGCTTGTAGGCGACGGCGCATATGGAGCTATTATGCTTGCGGCCACCGTTTTCATGCGTAAGCGTTTGCCGCGTGCGTGGTTTATGATGTTGAGTGTGTTTTCAGTAGCGACAGTTTTTTGGGGGTTTCTTTCTAATACGTGGTTTGGCGCAGGTATTCCATGGTGTTCTTCATGGCCGACAGTTAGCTGGCTTGCGGATCCCAGCTATCGCAATATGATGCTCCTGTGTTTTACGATTGGCGTTTCTCACCTTATGCTTGCGCGCATATGGAATGGCGTATGCCGTTTCCCAGATTCAACGAGCCTTGCAGAATTTGGTTGGGCGGGTGTGTTGCTTTTCATGTACTTTGTCACCAATTCAATCGTAGGTGTTTTTTCAGGCGTTCCAACATTTATGTTCTGGATATTCGGGCTTTCGTTGGCGTTCGTCTTTCTTTTCACTGTCAAGCCTTCCGAATTGCGCACGCGCGGGGCGGAGCTTGGGATGTTGCCGCTTAATATAATGAGTGCTCTTGGCGATATCATTTCGTATGTGCGCCTTTTTGCTGTGGGGCTAGCGTCTGTTAAAGTCGCCGAGAATTTCAATTCAATGGCCGTTGGTCTTTTCTCCGATGATAACTCTATTTGGGTAAATGCCCTTGTGTCGGTAGCGGCTATTGCGATATTGATAATCGGCCATGCGCTTAACTTGGCGATGGCAGGACTATCGGTTCTAGTGCATGCCGTGCGCCTTAATACTCTTGAGTTTTCAAACCACAAGGGTGTTTCTTGGGCGGGCTATGCGTTTCGCGCATTTGGCGCATCCCGCCGTCGATAATTCTATTTGTTGGCGATGCCGTGCGTACGGCGTGTAGCTACTGCCGTAAATGGGTCTTCAGGCCAGTAGTGTTTAGGGTATCTTCCTCGCATATCCTTGCGCACAAGTTGATATGCTCCGCTCCAAAAACCAGAAAGGTCTTTTGTAATTTGAATAGGCCTAAAAGCAGGTGAGAGAAGCGTCATAACGACAGGAACTTCGCCGCCTGCGATTTTCGGAGATGCCATTAGCCCAAAACATTCTTGAAGGCGAACTTCAACAGTCGGCTCTGAGCCATCGTAATTTACAGTGATCTTTGAACCTGACGGCATTTCCAAGCGCCCTGGTGCAAGAATGTCGAGCTCGTGCATGCTGTGGCCAGAGGCGGCAATAATAGCCCCTATAAGATTGCACATATCTAGGCGCTCAAAGTCTTTCCATTTCGTCATTGCGATGATAAACGACGGCAACACTTCAAGAATTGCTTCATCGGATGCTTCTGGCCAGGGATTCGCTGTAGCGATAGTTACACGCGAAATAAAGTTAACTCGCGCGCGTAATTCAAGTGCGTGTTTAGTCCAACAGGGCATGTTCGCAACGCCTTTTTGTTTTACGCCCTCGACCATCGCTTCGGCTATTTTTTGGGATATATTGGCGTCATCATCAATGCCGCTATAAGGTTTCTCTGAAATCGTCAATTGCCCTAAGCGCCGAGCAGTAACACATTTGACGCGTTCATTAATTTTATCCCATTGGCAAATTTTTTCTTCGCTAATACTAGAGGAGAAAATATCTTCAACTTCGTGCGGAGAAATGGGGCAACCGAGAAATACGCGGGCATCGCCAATTCGATCGTCAAGTTTGCAACAAACAATATATTCGCATTTGGCAAGAGGATCAAATTGATCTACGAAAGCTCCTTTTCCTGATGTCATTCTAAAGGAACCTTCGCTGCGCTTTTCGCTATTCTATCGGGGTATGCGTAAGCAAGAAGGGCGCCTTCAGTAAGAGAAGCAGAAGAAGAATTGTTTTCGTAATTCTGAGTACGGCAAGAGGATACAAAGCGATTTGCAAGAAGCAATATCCGCTTTGATTGAGGCCGCTGAGGGGTTTGAATGATTTCATCTAAAGCTAGACGAATGTCGCTTTCTCTCCGCGCAGAATCTTCTTCTATAATTGCTGCAAGTATTGCCGCTGTTTCTCTAGGGCTGCGTGAAAGACCGCACATAGAAGTCGACGCGGCAAGAAGCATATTCGCTAGCCGTGGATGCATTGGAAGGCGTGCCATAAGGGCACCTTTTTCAGTCGTAAGGCCGCGTTCGTCAAGAGCGCCCATAAGGCGCAAAAGTGATGAAGCACTCTCCCATTGAGATGATGGAGGTTCTGTCATCCAAGGTAAATCTGTGCGGCGTGCAGCGCCCCATGCTGCGCTAGCAAGAACGAGAGAGGTAATGTCGGCTGAAAGGATTTCAGGCTCGGAATGCGCAGGGCGTGAAGCTTCGTCGGCTTGCGTCCACAGGCGGTAGCATACGCCTGGGCCTACGCGCCCAGCTCGTCCGCGGCGTTGTTCGGCGCGGTCGGAGGAAAGCGGCAGCGTGACAAGCCCAGTCATGCCGGTTGACGGCGAGAAGCGCGGCACTCGCATAAGGCCGCTATCAATTACTGCCGTTATGCCGCCGACGGTAAGAGATGTTTCGGCTATCGATGTTGCTAGAACAATGCGCCTGCGAGAACTTCTTTTAAAGATTCTATCTTGTTCAGATTTGGGAAGTGAGCCGTAAAGTGGTAGGACCTCATAATCGCCTTTGCCTTCGAGAGATTCAAGGGCGCGGCGAATTTCTCGTTCACCTGGTAAGAAACAAAGTATATCGCCGTCAGTTTCTTCAAGAGCAACAGAAACTGCCGCAGGGATGCTTACGTTTCCAAGATATTTAGTCTCAACAGGATACATACGCCCTTGGGCGTGAATTGATTGCGCATCACCTCGATGGTCGGCTACGCTTGCAGCTTCAAGCGTAGCCGACATAACCATAATGCGCATATCATCGCGCAACGCCTTTCGTACCTCAAGTGCGAGTGCAAAGGAAAGATCGCACTGTAGCGAGCGCTCATGAAATTCATCGAAAATAATTAAGCCTACATCATTAAGCTCAGGGTCTGATAAGAGGCGTTGTGAAAGAATTCCCTCTGTAACGATCTCAAGGCGTGTGCGTGAAGATGCGCGGCGTTCAAGACGCACGTGGCAGCCGATAGTGCCACCAACTTCTTCGCCAAGCTTAGCGGCGATCCATGATGCACAAGCTCTAGCCGCAAGCCTGCGCGGTTCAAGCATGATAATGCGTTTACCATTTAACCAAGGCTCGTTAAGAAGCGCGGCTGGAACACACGTTGTTTTGCCGCTTCCAGGCGGTGCTGTAAGAACTACTGATCGATTTGCCGCAAGAGCGTTTTTAATTTCGGGGATTTTCTCCTCGACAGGAAAGTCTCTTGCGCCCGCCATTTTATTTATCAGTTGGAGAGCCTTACTCTTGGGTCGAGCATGGCAGAAAGAATGTCAGTAGCTAGGTTTACGAATTGGTACAGGATAGCGCCCAATGCTACAACCGTGCGTACGACAGCCATATCAGAAGAGTGTATAGCATTAATCGATACTGAGCCAAGCCCAGGAATGCCAAAGAAACTTTCTAGCAACAACGACCCTGTAAATAGGTAGGGTATTGAGAGCGAAACGTATGTTACTATTGGAATGAGCGCGTTTCTTAATACGTGGCGGAACATGATTGAACTGCGCGATAGGCCCTTGGCGCGGGCAGTAAGTACGTATGGCTTATAGATTTCGTCGAGAATCGCAGTACGGAAGAATCTTACATCAGTACCAAGCGAAGAGAATATGCCGATCATAACGGGGAGCGCCAAGTAAAAGATGTTTTCGTAGCCCCATACAGGGAAAAGACCAGCCTTGTACGAAAGGAAAAATTGACCTGCCAGGACCCAGATAACGTAATTGACGCTCATTAGGACAGTTGAGGCTACGAGTATTGCGCGGTCGGCAAATTTTCCGCGCATGGCAGAAGCGAGGCACGCGAGCATAAGCCCTATTATGACGCCACCAAAAAGGATTGGCACCGTAAGCGAAAGAGACGGCCCCACTCCGCGCATAAGAACGTCTATTACAGGTTCTTGATATTCGACAGAATAGCCGAAATCGCCTTTGCAAAGATCGCAAACGAAATTTACGAATTGCGAGTCGAGGCGGCTACCTTGATTGCCGATAAACAGCGGCTTATCGTAACCCCATTTGTGGTTGAATGCAGCAATAGATTCTGCGGTTGCGTTTTTACCGAGTATCGTTTCAGCAGGCGAGCCTCCAACGACATTGAAAAGCGCAAACGTCAGCAAGAGGACGCCGAGAGTGGTAGGTACTGCCTGCCACAACCGCTTCGCGGCGTATCTTAGCATCCTATCGCCTTTTTCAATTCCTGTGCTACGTTGGCAGGGTTGCAGTCGTCGAGGCGGCGGAGTGCGCAAGCCCAGCGGTAAGCACCAGACCCGTTTGTATCGTAAGGCCTATCAATGAAAAGGTTGTCGAACGCCTTGCGCCTTGCGCGGTAGGCGTTTTGCGTGTCTTCCAGCTTGCGCTTGAAGCCTTCAACATAGGAAGATACAAAGGTTGACTTGTCGTTGACGAATGAAAGGCGCCTTAAGACGGCTGATGCGTAGATGTCAACGTATTCTTCGTATGGACGCTCGTAGTCGGTAAAGCTGCCAGCGTGGTCGGTTAACATGATCTCTGCTGGCAAGCCATCTTCGCCGATGCGTACGACTTCGTAGTTTTGGTCGAAAAGGGGGCTGTTAGTTATCGTGCTACGGCGCCCCACGATCATATCGAGGGCGGCCGCTTCGCCCATAAGTTCAGCGAACTTAGCGGCAAAAGCAGGATTGTGGAATTTCACTGGCGGCACTTTGTCGGAAGCGATACCGTGGATATAAGAGCGCACGAAATACGCAGTGCGTATAGCAAACCCTTTATACTTGTTCTCACCCTGATAGCGCTCTGTGAAGTGGCCATGACCAATCTTCTGCGGAAGATTCATGCCCAATTGCTTACACATAAGACGCCTATCAAGAATGTAGTCGGAATACTCGTCAGTTTCGATTATTGCCGTCAGCAAATCCTTACCTTCATCGAGGCGTTCGGCAATGCCCCACTTCTGCAGGCGGATCATGCAAACTTGAACTTCGCTTTTACCTGTTTCGCGGTATTGAAGAATGTACACATAACCGCGCCTATTTCCTTCGACAGGGTGGCGCGCAAGCGATTTGGCTATGCGCCCGATATTGATGTAGTCGAGCGAGCCAAAAAGGCGCGTTGTGTTGAAGAGGAAGCTTTTTACCCGCGTGTCGCAAATGGCGGTAAGCTCGGGATCGGAAGTTCTTGCCGCTTCTTCGTAAAGAGTGTCAAAAATAACTTCGCCGCGATCGATGCGCGCACCGGGCAGCCATTCAATCTGCCTATAAAATTCGGGGGCGATGCCGGCTACTAATTCTTGTTCTTCGGCGGCGGTGTCGTTAGGACCGCGTGTGAGAGTGTGGCACATTTCGTTGCGCCAATCGAAGTTCGTATTAGCTTCTTCGCGAAGCTCCGCAGGTATCGACATCCTCCAAGCGCGCGCAATCGAAGAGCATGCCGTTTTGAGTGCTGCGTCATCAAGATTGTTGACGGCAAGCTCTCTAAAGGCGCGGCGCACATCTATCGGAGTTGTCGTCGGGAAAATATCGATTTCAGGCCGTCCAAGCCTGTTGCGCGCGTTCATGCCTTTAGTGATTTCAAGGATATGGCGGCGGAACTCATCGGCTGGCAAACTCTCGATTTCAGCGTAAGAGCCAGGCGTTATAAAGCGCGTTCCAGTTGCATGGTTGTAGTAATAAATTGGCCGATTCTCAATGGCGGTACGCGATGAGGTAATGAGCATTGCCATATCTTCTTGCGATATGGGATGCCTTGCCATGCGCCAATTTTCGCCGCGTTCGCGCAATGCGCGGCGGACTTTTGCGGAATCAGTGTTTAAGAACCTGATTACTCGTTTGGACACCATCTTCTGCAGCTCTTCATCTGCCTTAAATGCCAAATCCATTCTGTCGGGATTTGGGCGGATGAGAATATGGTCGTCGGTGAAAACTAAATCGACCGACTCTGCCAACTCGGCATCACTTTCGGCAGGCGTTAGCTTGCGTTCTTTTGAGAGCGTCTCTAGCCAAAGAAGACGTTGCATCACGTGCGCACCTTGCCGCGTAACGAGACCCGGCGTGCGGAAAAACATCGTTCCGATGCGGCTTACAAGCCGCCCTTGCGCATCGCGCGCGAAGAGCTTTTCTCCAATAATTTTCATACTATGTATTATAACACAAACGCCTAAAGGTCGGCATGGTCAAGTTTGTATAAAAGCGAGGTTTCAGCGCTTTCTGCACGTTACTTCTATGACGTTTACGCAGTTGCGCAGCTGAAGGATTATCTGGTCAACAACGCGCTTACTGCCGAGAACGTCGATTCGCATTTTCGAGACTGTTCCATCTTCTGTTGGTCCTACATTAAGGCGTTGAATATTGTAGCCGCGCCCGGATATAAGCCCGACAATTCTAGCTAGTACGCCAGGTCGGTTTTCAACGAAGCAGTTAAGCCTGTGGATGCCTTCAGTTTCGGAGGCTTTCTTATTCATATCTCCGCCTCCTCAGAAATTTTTACTTCAAGAAGATACGGCCCCTTTGAATTGAGTGCCCGCGCGATTGCCGTTTCGAGTTTTGACGGCTCGCTTACGCGCCCAGCTTTGATTCCGTATGCCGAAGCAAGTTTTACGAAATCGGGTGACGAAATTTTTGTTGCAAAGAATCTGCCGGAGCATTCCGTTTTCTGCATCTGCCTTACCAGGCCGAGAGAGTTGTTGGAAAATACGATAAAGGTTACTTGAAGGTTTAGCTCGGAAGCTACGGCAAGTTCTTCGGCAGTCATCTGTGCGCCGCCATCTCCAAGAAATGCAATAACCTTCCTGTCGCTACGGGCAATGGCAGCGCCTATTGCAGCAGGAAGCCCAAACCCCATTGCACCCATACCGCCAGAGGAAATAAAATGCCTGGGGCGTATCCTTTTAAGATCGCGTGCAGCCCATATTTGATGCTGCCCTACGTCAGTAACGGCAATAAAGCCATCGCTCGCTAGGCGATTGATAAGCTCAATGACGCTTTCAGGTTGTATTGCTTTGCCGCGTCTTTTTCTACCATTCTTAGGTTTAAACGAGTGGCATAGCTTCAGCCACTCATCATGTGAAGCTGGGCGAATGCGCGAAGAAACAGAAGTTAACAGATCTTTTACGTCGGCAACTATCCCAAGCGTTGCAGGAACGTTTCGCCCGATGACGCTTGCGTCGCAATCGACATGGATAATCTTTGGCGTTTTGCCGAGAAGCGGCGAGGAAATTCTATCGTTAAACCTTACTCCCAAGGCAAGCACCACATCAGCATGGGCGAGAGCTTTTTTCGCTTGCGTTGAACCATGCACGCCAGCCATGCCCAGAGCCAAGGGGTTTGACGAATCAATAGAACCGATACCTGTCATCGTAGTGATGACTGGTATCGAAGCTTTCTTTGAAAGTGCCGCGACATCGGCCGAAGCTTCAGCAGCTATGACGCCGCCGCCGGCATAAATCAAAGGCCTTTTCGCAGAGTTGAGAAGGCTTGCTAGGCGAGCAGTATCAGAAGGGCGAATGGGGCGCTCTGGAAGATATGCGCGGAGGCTTACCTTCAATGGATGCCGCGATGCCGTGAGCGCGCGTTGGCAGTCACGAGGTACGTCGATAACTACAACGCCAGGTTTGCCGCGCTTTGCAATATGGAAAGCTTGAGCAATAGTTTCTGGTATTTCGTCGGCGCTTTTTACGAGGAAATTATGTTTGGAAACGGCACGCGTTAACCCTGTAGTGTCGGCCTCTTGGAATGCGTCTGTGCCAATGTCGGAAAGGGGAACCTGACCGCAAATAAGAACAAGAGGTATGCCGTCCATGTTCGCCGCGCCGAGCCCAGATATGGCATTTGTAAGCCCTGGCCCGCTTGTAACTAGAATTACGCCTGTGCGCCCAGAAGCGCGTGCGTAGCCATCGGCCATATGGACACAGCCTTGTTCGTGCCTGCCGAGAATAAAGCGGAATTTAGCGTCGATCGCGCAATCGAAAATATCGATTACATTTCCGCCAGGGTAACCAAAGACTGTATCGACGCCGGCTTTTTCCAGCGCCTCTATGAGAGCCTTTGCACCACTTCTCGTCTCTTTGTTGTGTTTCACTTAAGGTTTGAGGTAGAGGCGGCAGTGGCACATTCCGCTAAATGAAGGGTCGGCCATTTGCGCCATAAATTCTTCGCAAGGACAGAAAAACTCGGGCAATTTTGCAAGCCTGCAGGGGCAGTAACCGTTGCGTTTAACGAGGCCCGCGCGCACGGCGGAAACTATTTTCTCATCTGGGTTGAGCGTAGATTTACTTTGCTTAAATAATTCGCGTATCCTTGACGACGATTCTTTCGTGCGTGGGTATACCTTGAAAGTGCAAAGTTTCTTTAGCTTGTCGATGTCTTTCCATTTCGCAAGGCCAACGGCCGCATCTTCGCCTACGATAAAGAAGTATTCATCTTCTCTGCCGCCTTCGGAAACTATTTCGCTTACAGTATCAATCGCATACGAAACGCCGCCACGCTCTATCTCGCGCAAGTCTACTACAGTTCGCTCGACTGGCGCAAAAGCTGCCTTTACAAGTTCTAGCCGTTGCCACAAACCTTCTTTAGGTGCAGCGTTGGTCTTGAAAGGCGAAACAGATGCTGGAACGATGATGAGCTTATCAAGAGCCAAATCGGCAATTGCCGCGCGGGCTATGCCGATGTGCCCTAAATGGACGGGATCGAATGACCCCCCGAATATGCCGATTCTCAAACTAGCGTCTCCAACCGTTGAGGTCTGCGAAATCCATGTAGCACTTCCAGTCGTATGGAGTAAGCGCGTGAGGACCAGTCCTCATATGATAGGAAATTGATCCGCCCTGTTGAGGGCATTCTGCTTTTGGCCAAGTGTCGCCAACAAGCCCGCGAAGTCCATAAACTTCCCATGCAGGCGAAGCGAGGCGCGCGCTCCACCATTCTCCGCAGGGCCCGGCCCATGCATCTTCAGTTGCTGATGCAATCGCCACAAGGCGCGGAGCCATTAGCGCAACGAGTTCATGCTGGTCAAAGTCGAGCTTATCATCGCGCCCTACGCAGGAGAGATAGTTCGTGCAGAACCAGTAGTGGAAGTGCTTTGTAATCTGCGCAATGTGTTCTGACGCAGGAAGATCGATATGGTTGAGTTTTGCGCCAGAGCAGCCCGAATCGTTTGAGCAGGCAAGAGCAAAGCGTTTGTCGGTAGCTCCAGTCCAAAGGGCTGTTTTTCCGCCGCGGCTGTGGCCTACTACAGCTACGCGGGTTGGATCAAGGGCTTTTTCCGTTTCAATCCAGTCCATAATCCTGCTTGCGCCCCACGCCCAAGCCGAGATCGTCGCCCACGATTCGCCGTCGCGTTCAGATTCTTTCTGGAACACAGGAAAGATACCTTGTGAAAAGCCTGCTGCTTTGTCGGCCGCCAAATCTGTCGTGAGGAAGGCAATTGTTGCGTAACCGCGAGCAATAATTTCTTCAGCCGGCCAAAAGCCTTTTTTCTCTTTTCTAGTAGCGTCGATGTTTCCAGCAGATCTGTTACAAATTAACACAAACGTTCCTACCGGCTTAGATGATTTAGGGATAAACACCACAAAGGGGAATGATCCTTTGCCGCAAGGCCCAGAAAACTCTGCGCGGATACGCTTGAGCGTTGCTTTGCCATCCATTGCGGGAGATTCTTCAAAGCAGACGAATTTGATGTCCTCAGGTTTTGCGGCAGCTTGTGGCCTGCGGCCGAAAACGTTTTTCTTAAAACATTCTAAAAGTTCGCCTCTGCGAATGTTTTCCCAATCGGCCTTAGTAGCGACCTTGCGCCCGTCGAACGTCTTCATCAGCTCGGGAACGTTCTTCGGGGTGGGAGGCATATTCTTGCGCTGATCGAAAAGCCACTTAAGGACAGTGTCGTCTGAAAGCGTAGGAGTCCAGCAATTGTGTTCAACGCCAGGGTATTCACGATAGCGTATGCGCCCAGAGATGTTCCACAGGGCTGTGACCATTTGGCGTGATCTACACACTGGAACTACCGTGTCGGCAGATCCATGGAACGCCCATATCGAAACGTCTTTCATTCTGTCGACAAGTGTGTCATCGCCGCCGCCGCACATGGGGATGGCAGCTGCAAACCATTCGCTTCTGCGCTGAAGAACTTCCCACGTTGCATATCCGCCCATAGAGATGCCGATAATGTAGACTCTAGCAGGATCGACTGGATAGCGCCAAATGGTATCTTCAATTATCGCAAGCGCTGCGGAGAGATTCTGGTTGGGGTGCTTGGCCATTCTGTGTGAAGTGTCGCCCCAAGGCGTATCGACCCATTTTTGCCCTGCGGGACATTGGGGGGCAATAAGGATATATTCTACGCCGTTTCTGCGCGCCCAGTCATCAACTTGCTTAGGCCCTACTTTAAGTTGCGCAACGTTATTTGTGCCGCGCGATCCTGCGCCGTGGAGGTGCACGACGAGAGGATATTTTATTCCGCTTTTCATTTGCGCAGGGAGGCGAAGCCTGTAGGGGAGTATGCGGCCGAAGTGATTCCAGGAGAGCGCCTGTGACGTTTCGACAAGAGTTTTCCCTGTTGCCTCTACGCCACAAGCAAAGGCGATGCAGCAAGCAAGAGTAGCGGCGATACGCATTTTCATATTCAGCCTTTCTTGGTATTAAAGCTTAATGATCTTTGACGGTGCCTTTAAGAACGGCAATAAACGCAGATTGCGGCACGTTGACGTGGCCAAACTCCTTCATGCGAGCTTTGCCTCTCTTCTGTTTTTCGAGAACCTTCATCTTGCGCGTCACGTCGCCGCCATAGAGTTTGGCGAGAACGTCTTTGCGGTATGGCCTAATATCTTCGCGGGCGATGATTTCCTTACCGATGGCCGCTTGAACCGGGATTTTGAACTGGTGCGGAGGAATCGATTCGGAGAGCGCCTTGCACATTTGAAGCCCGCGCGTGCGAGCCTTTGCGCGGTGGACCATCGTGGCAAACGCATCGACAGTTTCGCCATTGAGCAGTATATCCATACGCACAATGTCGGATGTTTGGTAACCGTCGGGTTCGTAATCCATCGAGGCATAGCCGTGGGAAACGGACTTTAGCGTATCGTGGAAGTCGATAAGAATTTCATTAAGGGGCAATCTGCAGTGGAGCATGACGCGCTTTGCGTCGATCGTTTCCGTCTCTTCCACCTGCCCGCGTCTATCCATAACGATACGCATTACATCGCCTATCGATTCGGACGGAGTGATGATTCTCGCCTTGAGCATCGGCTCGAATATTGATTCAAGCGCCGATGGGTCGGGCATTTGCAAGGGGTTGTCGAGATCTTTTTCTTCGCCGTTTTTGAATTTTAGCTTGTATATGACGCCCGGCGAAGTTGATATGATGTCGAGCCCAAATTCGCGGCGCAAACGCTCTTGTACAATTTCCATGTGCAAAAGCCCGAGGAAGCCGCAACGGAAGCCGAAGCCTAGTGCTACTGAACTTTCGTGATGGAATGTAAATGCGCTATCGTTGAGGTGCAGTTTTTCTAGCCCAGCTTCTACCTTTTGAAATTCATCGGTAGACATGGGGTATATGCCGCAGAAAACGGTGGGGCGAATATCTTGAAAGCCAGCAAGCGGCTCGCTCGCGCCAAGCTTGGTCGTCGTTACTGTATCGCCGATTTTGATTTCTGCAGGGTCTTTGACTGTGCCGACTATGTACCCAACTTCGCCGGCCGAGAGTTTAGCTACAGGCTTTTTCCCAGGCGAGAAAATACCTACTTCGTGTACAGTAGTAGATACGCCAGAACCCATGAAGCTCACGTTCTGCCCTGCGCTAATGCTTCCATCTACGACTCGGACGTAAGTGATAACGCCTCTAAATTCATCGAAAACAGAATCGAAAACGAGCGCCCTAAGGGGAGCGTCAGTGCCGAGCGTTTGCGGCGGAGGGATGCGTTTTACAATTGCTTCCAGCACGTCAGCGCAACCCATGCCAGTTTTTGCCGAGACAAAAAGCGGCTCGTCCATTGGGATTGCGAGAATATCTTCGATTTCGCGCGAAACTTCTTTGACATCGGCGCCGGGCAGATCAACCTTATTTAAGACAGGAACAATTTCAAGATTTGCGTCCTGCGCAAAATAAGTGTTTGCAACTGTTTGGGCCTCTACACCTTGCGCAGCGTCAACTACGAGAAGCGCCCCTTCGCAGGCACCCATTGAGCGGGAAACTTCGTAGGCGAAGTCAACGTGGCCAGGAGTGTCGAGAAGGTTGAAAAGGTATGTGTTGCCGTCTTTGGCCTCGTACTGCATCGTGACGGGGTGCGACTTAATTGTGATGCCGCGCTCGCGTTCGAGATCCATTGCGTCGAGCGTTTGCTCTTTAAGCTCACGTTGCGATATTGCGTGTGTGAGCTCAAGGATTCTGTCGGAAAGGGTAGTCTTTCCGTGGTCGACGTGTGCGATAATGCAGAAGTTTCTTATATGGCTGATATTCATGAGTGGTCGGCGATAAGCCGTCAGGTCGTGTAGTCAGCGTTGATGTGGACGTAATCTAGTGAGAAGTCACAAGTGTAGATGGAACTTTCTCCGCTTCCAAGGTGTAAGTCTACAATGACTTCAAAGGAGGGCTTTTCTAAGACTTTTGCAAGTTTGGCGAGTTGCTTAGCATCGGCTACCTTGCCTTTTTTGTAAGCCCAAACGCGGTCGTAGAAGACTTCGGCCAATGAGTCGGACACCTCCGAACCAGAGTACCCAACAGCAGCAAGTACGCGCCCCCAGTTTGGGTCGCGCCCAAACCAGCTTGTTTTGGCAAGGGGGCTTTTAGCAATGGCTCGCGCGGCTCGTGCTGCATCTTTTTCGCTTTTTGCACCCTTGACGGTAACGGTCACAAATTTTGTGGCGCCTTCGCCATCGGCAGCCATTTGGCGTGTAAGCGAGATGCATACGTCTTCGAGCGCTGCACGCAGGGCTTCGAAACTTGCCCCGCCGTGTGTGATGGGGGCGTTCTTCGCTTCGCCGCTCGCCAGAAGGAATACGGAGTCGTTCGTTGATTCATCGCCGTCTACTACGAGGCGATTGAAGCTTTTAGCTACGGCGAGAGCAAGAGCGCGGCGAAGCATTGCCGGTGAAACTGCCGCGTCAGTCGTGATAAAGCCAAGCATAGTGGCGAGGTTCGGCTCAATCATGCCCGAGCCTTTACACATGCCAGCGACTGTAACTTTTTTCCCGTCAATCGTTGTCGTGACTGCCGCTTGTTTCGGCTTCGTGTCGGTAGTCATGATCGCTTTGGCCGCGGCAAGGCCATGCTCGGAACTTTTGCCGAGGGCTTTATTCGCTGCGCCTATGCCTGAAATAAGCCGGTCCATCGGTAACGGATGGCCTATTACGCCTGTTGATGCTACGAGAACTAGCTTAGGATCGATTCCGAGAGTTTCGGCTACGGCCTCGGCAGTGCGCTCTGCGTCAAGCATTCCGCGCTCGCCGGTGCAGGCGTTGGCACAACCGGAGTTGGCGACAATCGCCTGGATGCGCCCAGCCTTGACGACTTTGCGATCATACATTACAGGCGCAGCTGCCACCTTGTTCGTCGTAAATACTGCTGCAGCTGCGCATGGCGCATCGGCTACCAAGAGCGCCACGTCGGCACGATCTTTGTACTTGATGCCGGCAGCAACGCCTGCAGCACGAAAACCCTTAGCGGAACATACGCCGCCCTTTATACGTTTTATCAACACCATAAGTATGAGTATTATAGCATTTATACCGCCCAGCTTCCGCAGTACGTTTTTCTAGTCGACTTCCGCCCTCATGCCACCCTTATCCCATTTTTGAATTGATGCACGCAAGGCTTTCGAGCCGGGGACGATTCGGCGCTGGTGCTCGCTAAATCCGCGTCGGGTACGCCGCAGATTTCCGGCGGAAAAGCCGGGTCGACATCGATTTTGCGGCCTTTCTTTTTCGCCGCTTGGGTACGAATCACGCGCGCAAGCGCGCTTAGGCGAAAAACCGGCGCGTCAAAATCGGGTCTTTGCCGTTTTTCCCGCCGTCGCTGTGCAGG
>JAGBXE010000129.1 GCA_017629455.1 Kiritimatiellia bacterium | reverse complement strand
TCGCGGGATGCCGCTTTCCGTGCCGATCTTGAAGCTGCGGTTCGCGCATCTGACGAATACGTCTGGATCTACGGCGAGCGATTCTCCATGATCGACTGGGGCAATGATCTTGACGGAAAGATGGAGCCGTGGAATTCCTTTATGGCGAGGCAGACGTGGGATGAGCATTTGGGGCTTGATACAAAATTACGTCTAGCGAAAGACCAAGATAGCTTTCTTAAGAGAGAACTTGCCCGCTTGCGTTCAGATCCATCTAGTGAAAATTTGCTTTCAAAAGTTAAGCCTATTCGCCACCCGTCGGTAACGTCGATTATTACGAGTGAGCAGATTACGAATAGAAACATATTTGCCGTATCTATCGAAATGCGTGAAGGTGCGAGTGCGCCTATTTTGCGTTGGCAGCGCGGCACGGCGTGGAACTGGGAGATAAGTGGAGTAAGGAAAGTGGAGCTTCGCCCCGAGGACGGGGTGGAAGGCAATTGGCGCAAGTACAGTGCTCTTTTGCGTGTGCCCGAAGGAGCTAACCGTTTTCATCTTCAGATTGCAAAGGATGCAGAGTTTAGAAACGCGGCACTTTATCGCCTGGATGCGCCGCCCAAGCGTCCATTTCAGCTAGGCTACCAATTGGACATCGCGCGCGGAAAGGTGCCGACGATGCCGTCTTTAAAGCGTATTGTCGATATAATTTCGCGCCTTGGCTATACGCAGCTCCAACTTTATATGGAATGTGCTTTTGCTTACAAGGGGCATGAAAAGGCATGGAACGGCCGCAGCCCCATGACGCCTGCAGAAATGCGTGAACTTTATGAATACTGCAAATCACGCGGCATTGAGCTAGTGCCGAGTCAAAATTCGTTTGCTCACATGGAGCGCTGGTTTGAGGTTGACGAGTACCGCCGCAAACTGGCCGAATGCCCTAGCGGCGCGGTAATCGATACACCTAAGATGAAAAAGCGCCGCGGCCCAGTTACGCTTGTGGCGTCTGGCGGCGAGAGCCTTTCTTTCTTAAGCGGTCTTTACGATCAATTGCTTCCAACCTGCCCTGGGCGGTATTTAAATATCGGTTGCGACGAAGTTTATGATCTTTGGGATAAGAATTGCAGAAGTGCCGCGAAGGTTGCTAAAGATGGATATGCAAGAACCTATATCGATCATGTCCTTGCCGTGCGCACTTTAGCGTATGTGCGCCAACGCGAGTCAATGTTTTGGGCTGATGCGATTTTCGAATATCCTGAACTTATCCGCGAGATACCAAAGGACATGATTGCGCTAGTGTACGGCTATACCGGCGGTGGCAACGATAAGTTTGAAGAGAAGGCCGCTAAGCTTGAAGCCGACGAAGTTCGTTTCTATGTCTGCCCTGGAACGAGCGGTTGGTGCGGGCCTTCGGGGCGGACACGCAATATGATGGAGAATATTAAGGAGGCGTTTACTGCTGGTAGCCGTCATGGCGCGGAAGGTCTTCTTTTGTGCGACTGGGGCGATTTGGGCCACCACCAACCGTGGATTGTCGCGCTTCCGTCGCTCGTTTACGCTTCGTCGTTGGTGAAAGGGCGCGAGCTTACGCGCGGAGAGTTGGCCGAAGAGGTCGACAAGATCGCCGGCGCGCGAATCGGCGAGGCGCTGCTCGAAGCGGGCGACGTCTGGGAGAAGACTTCAGACATGCGGTTTCTGCACCGTTGCTATGCGGCAAAAAAGCGCGAGACCATACCGGAAGACGCGCTTGCCGTCTGGCGGCAGGCACGCTCAAAGGCCGATCTAAAAAATGCGCCAGAGTGGATACGTGATGATTTTGCAACTATCGATTTCTTGTACCGCCTGATGGAAGCTAATGCGCAAGGCCGATCGCCAAACCCTGAAAAGCTTGAAAAAATTTACCGCAAATTATGGGAGAAACAGAATAGACCAGGCGGTTTTGTAGAGTCGCTTGAATATTTGAAGGGAGCGAAATAAAATGGACTTAACAGTAAGAGAGTTTATAAAAACTTTTGGTGTGGGCGGGGCGGCATTAGCCGCAGGCGTAGTGCGCGGCGACGAAGCGGCTCCGGCTTCAAGTGCGCAAGGCGAGATGATCGGCGATCCGCGCTACGGCACATGCCGTTACATTAAGGATATTGCACCCATGCCGGTGGATGTGCCGAGCGCAAAGATCGTCGGCGGGCGCATCGTCCAGCCTTCGCGCGACATACCGCTTTTCCACGAGACTGATGTCGTGGTAGTCGGCGGCGGTCCTGCTGGTGTTGCCGCAGCGCTCGCTTCTGCGCGCACGGGCGCAAAGACTGCGCTCGTTGAGCGTTACGGTTCGCTCGGTGGTCTTTTTACGAATGGACTTGTGCTGATTATCATAGGAACTGCCGAGGGTGAGCGCTATGGCAAGCAACGCTTTGTGACGCGCGGCATCTGCGAAGAGTTTATGCGCAAGGCTGAGGCGATGGGTTCGCACGTTTATATGACAGATCGTCGTCATGGCCCGTATCAGCCGACAATTGATCCCGAAGGGGCTAAAATTCTTTTCGACAGAATGGTGCGAGCAGAAAAGAATCTTTCAGTCTTTTTCCACACGTGGGGCGTTGATACGATCATGGACGGCTCAACTGTCCGTGGCGTTGTTTTTGAGTCGAAGCAAGGTAGGCAGGCGATCTTGGCAAAGCGCGTTATAGATTGCACAGGCGATGGTGATGTTTCGTTTCAGGCTGGCGCAGAGTTTAGGCAGATTACGCACAATCTAGGCTTTGTTTATCGCCTTGGAAATGTAGGGCGCGCAACGCTTGATCAGCGTAAAGCGGCAGGTACTGAAGGCTTTCCTGCGGTAGCGAACGAGCCTGCTCCTGGTGGAGTATTCTGGCGCAATCGCCTGGGGCCTCAAGGAAATGGGCTGTCGGTGAAGGACCTTACTGCAGCAGAGTTCGCGCACCGCGAAGAAGGCTGGCAATTAGTTGAGAATATGCGCAAGACGCCTGGGTTTGAAGAGACTTATATGCTCAATTCATGTTCGCAAATTGGTGTTCGAGCATCGCGCCTTATTAAGACAGATTACATACTGTCAATGGAAGAATCTAATGCGCATAAATGCTTTGACGATGCTATCGGCATGAGTGGTGACGACACATTTTCGCGCGGCGCGTTCCAGATTCCATATCGCACGCTCCTGCCGACGGGCGTCGAGAATCTGCTGGTCGCCGGGCGCGCGATGGGGGTTGCGCCGAATTTGATTGATCGCGTAAGACTCATTCCTGTGTGTATGGTTACGGGTCAGGCGGCAGGCACCGCGGCGGCTCTCTCTGTACAAGCGGGAGTTTCGCCGCGCTCGCTTGATGCTAAAAAACTTCGTTCGAAGCTTATTTCTGACGGCGTTTTTATCGCGTAAATACAAGTATTGAAATTTAGAAGTTAGACGAGAAGAGACGCATCTTCAGTGGAAGGGCAAGAAGGTTGCCATATTCGGCTATTCGATTATACGGCGCTCTCGCGAATGCGGAAGGCTTCGATGGACGAGGCCTTGCGCGTTTGCGGGTCAAAGTCGATGATAGCTCCTTCAAGCGTTGAAGGGCCAGAGGCAACATCAAAGCGTGCAGGTATTCCGCTCACGAATTTTTTCGTAACGGGCACTAAGTCGCGGCCGATTGAAGAAATGTAAGGCCCCGCCATCCCAAGGTCGGTCATGTATGCCGTACCTTTCGGCAGAAGCATTGCATCAGAAGTTTGAACGTGTGTATGCGTGCCGACGATGGCTGTTACTCGCCCGTCAAGATAATGCGCGAGCGTAATTTTTTCGCTTGTGGCTTCGGCGTGGAAATCGACGAAGATAGGAAGGTCTTTTGGAATCTCTTCGAGTATGCGGTCGGCTGTTCTAAAAGGACAGTCGGCATTCTGCATAAATATGCGCCCTTGCAGATTTACGACTGCAAAACTGAAGGTGGGCGTTGTTATTACTGTCCAGCCACGCCCTGGGCAGTTGGGTGGAAAATTAGCAGGCCTTACAAGATTTTGAATGGAGCCTATTTGACCTGCAAATTCCTTCTGGCCCCATGTGTGGTCGCCGAGAGTAATTGCATCGGCTCCTGATGCGAAAATTTCTTTTGCAAGAGCAAGAGTTATTCCAGAGCCAGCCGCGCAGTTTTCTGCATTTACGATAACTGCATCAATAGCGCGCTCGTCGCGGCAGCTTTTGATTCCGTCTTTTAGAATTCGCCTGCCGGGGCCGCCGACAACATCGCCAATCATCAAAATTCGCATAACTTAAAAAATGTGTTAATTGGATGATTGAATTTTATTTGCGTTCTTGAAGCCACTTCTCCGCGGCTTTGTCGCCGCGTGCAGCACGCCCCTTCATTGCCCAGAACAAGGAGCGCTCATCGTCCTTCGCTGCTCCATGCCCGAATTGGTAGCAGGCCGAGAGGTTGTCCATTCCTTCAGGGTGGCCGGCTTGCGCGGCAGTACGGAAACACTCAAACGCAAGTGCCATATCTTGCTTGCACCCGAACCCCTTAAGGTAGCATGTGCCGAGGTTTATAAAACCATTAGGATCGTTTTGTTCGGCGGCACGGTTAAAACAAGCATATGCCGATTTAAGCGCTTTCTCGACACTATTTGTTGAAGGAGTTAATGACGTATCGAACGCCTGGCGAATCATAATTGTGCCTAGAGCATTGAGAGCTTGAACATTGCCGAGTTTTGCGGCCTTGTTAAGCATGCTCATATCGTTCGATTCCATCGAAAGCAAATACCACGATAGGGGATTGTTTTTCGATTCTGCCATCGTGCGTATTTTATTGCGCGACGCATTAAGAAACTTTTTTGCCAATGCCTCGTCGTCGGTCGTAACGCCTATTACAAATTGCTGCAGTGGATAGCCTTTTTCAGCGTCGCTTAATACTTTTTTCTTTGCCGCGGCATACGTGCGCGCGCTACACGAATTGGGAGAATTGAGGAGAGCGGCCACCGCGTCTGCGGAGGATATTGCAAAAATTAAAGGTATGGCGGCAAGTATCATGAGTAAGGACGGTATACGTTTGTGTGCGCTCTCCAGTTTTTCTTTTTCGCGCAAATAGAGATTGTACGACCGCGGCAGCCGAAAAGCCACCATGGCGGACGATCCAAGCCTACGATGTTGAAGCCTTCGCGAACAATCTTGTAGATTTCAGGAAGAGTAAACCCGTCTTGCTTGCGTGTCTTTTCAGGCACCGTAAAAAGAAGGCTGCCGTCTGGCCTTAAGACGCGGTGAGCTTCGCGAACAGCTTTGGCACAGACAGCCTCTGGCGCCATCATTACGATTTCGAACTGGGTATCTTCGTAAGGAAAAGAGTTGGCAACCGAGATAGCGCGATGCGCACGCCCTACGTACTGCTGCAAATTCTGCGGCAGGGCGCCGTCGGGAAAGCCGACAGCAAGACTTGTGCGCACGCTGCCACTTACTTGATGCACAATTCACTCTCCGTTCGTGTTGCAAGATCCTTGATGCGCACAACT
>JAGBXE010000128.1 GCA_017629455.1 Kiritimatiellia bacterium | reverse complement strand
CGCCTACTTCATCATGGGCCGCTCCGTCAACTCCCGCAACCGCGTCTTCATCGAGGACGGCTGCGGCATCAAGACCAAGGCCTTTGACGAGAGCAAGCTGAGCGATCCTTCCCTCATCATCTACGCGCCCGTCCGCGTCCTTGGCGATACCACCATCGTCACCAACGGCGACCAGACCGATACCATCTACGATACCCTGAAGGTCGATAATCGCGCACCAGCTCGCAACAGGCGGATAGAAAAAACCGACAAGGTCTGGAAGTTTATCTGGGAAGGATTGGATGTCGGCACAGAAAAGGGCGTTGTTGATGTTGTTGCAAGCGTTAGGCTAATCGGGCGCAATGCTTCGTCTTGGGAGTTGGAAGTAAAAAATCGCTCCAAGGCGTGGGGGCTTTTTGAAACAATATATCCGTACCTTCGCGAAGTCGTAGGTGAAGGCGAGGCTGATGTGATGCTCCCTGGCAGGTTCTTGGGGGCTAGGCTTTTACGTAAGCACACCAGTGAGATGTATGTGCCTGTCGAAGATATCAACTACAGCTGGTATCCGATGGTGGCAGCGTTCATGAAGGGCGAAGCGGGGTTATTTGTTTCGGCGTTCGACGGCCATGGCCGCATTAAGAGAATGAGGTTTTTAAAAAACCACGATATGGCTTTCGTAACGCCTGTTGAGAATGCTGGTATTCCTGGCAAGGCGGCGGAAGGGCCGCGTTATCCTGTGGTGATAGCAGCATACTGCGGCGATTGGTGCGAGGCGGCCAAAATTTACCGCAAGTGGGCGCTTAGGCAAAAGTGGTGCAAGAAAGGTCCGATTGTTAAACGCCAAGATTATCCGCGCCGCGTAGCAGAGTGTCACGGTTGGCTAATGGCCGAACTTGAAGCGCCAGGCGTTTCAAATTTTGTCACCAAGGTGCGTAAGCGCTTCCCTGATGTGAAGTTCGGTTGCGAATGGACAAAGTGGGGTAATCAGCCGTTCGATACAAATTATCCTGAAATGCTTCCTTCGCGCCTTGGCGTCGACAAAGTAATGGAGTATGGAACGAAGGCTGGGCTTCCGCTTATGCCGTATACGAACGGCAGGCTTTGGGATACGGAGCAGGCGAGCTGGTTCTATGCGCGCAAAGATTGTACGATGGCAGAAAACGGCGAGCTTAACATTGAGCGTTACGGCCGTGATAGATCGTTTGGTGTAATGTGCCCAGCTACGAAAGGTTGGCAGGATTGCTTCAGCGATTATATGATCAGGCTTTGCGAGAAAATTAAGTGCGGCCTTGTTTATATCGACCAAGTCGGCTGTTCGCGCCCGAAGCTTTGCTTTGATCCTTCGCACGGCCATGCGCTTGGGGGAGGAACGTGGTGGGTCGACGGCAACCACGAAATCATGGGCAGAATACACGATAGGCTTTCGGCCAATGGCGTGCCGATAACGAGCGAGGGCGCGAACGAATGTTATATCGATGTCATCGATGGGCACGAACTAGCTTGCCGCCCTGAAGCAGAAGATATTCCATTCTACACTTACGTCTATGGTGGGTACAGCACATACTTCGCATCAGAGCTTGATATGAAGACAGAGTTTATACCGTTCTGGGCGATATATGCGCGCGCTACGGCGTGGGGCGTCGCTTCAGGTTTAAGCTACAGTTGGCCGCTTAATCACGGCAAGGAACGTTTTGGCGAAGCATTCGCCGTGTGTGCACGTTTTCGTGAGGAGGCTAAAGAGTTTCTAGCGTACGGTCATTTTACCGGTGACATAAAGTTTGATGTTCCTCCAAAAACGTTCCACACGACATGGCCGAATCGTAACGGCAAGTTTCTCTCGGGCGACTTCCCTGAGGTGCTGGGAGCTGCGTGGCAGAATGCCGATGATTCACGGCGCGCCGTGGTGCTCGCCAATTTGACGGATCGTGAGCAAGAAGTTTCGTTTACAAAACCGTTTGCAGGTAAGGCTATTTTAAAGCCTTATTCGCTTAAGCTTGTCACCGAATAAGAATTGGAGTAGAAGTAAGCAATGAAATCACTTAAAAAAGTAACCGCGATAATTTTAACTTTAGGAAGTGTTTATTTATCGGCTTTCGCCGTTTGCGAATTGCCAGGCGAGAAGGATACGAAACTCGCAATGGAGCCTTCGCCGTTTCCAGACCGTATGAGTGCGTATGTTTGGAGAAACTGGGGGCTTGTTGAAGTTGATGTTCTTGCCAAGGCGGTTGGCGCAAGCGCAGACGAGCTTAAGGAACTGGCTCAACAAATGGGGCTTGAAAAAGAGCCTAAAGTATTGCCTGAATGGAAGCGCAAAGGCTATATCACGATTCTTCGCCGCAACTGGCATTTACTTCCCTACGAGCAACTACTTGTCATTTTAGATATGACGCGCGAGGAGCTGAGTTTTTCGCTTTTGGAGGATGATTTTCTCTGGGTAAAACTCGGGCGCATAAAGCCGTATTGCCAGAGGCTTAAATGGGAAGCTTCAATTTTGGAGAGCGGGCGCGAAGCACGCGAAAAGATTGCCGCCATTCTGCGTGAAGAAGGCCTTTCGGCAAAGTGCGCCGAGGAGCCGCGCTTTAGTTTTATACGCGAAATATCGGCAGTGGAGCCTTATTTTACGAAACCGGAAAAAGATTCTTCCCCGTACGACTTTAGACTTATTTTCAGCTACTTTGCAGACTTCGCAGATCCCTTGGCCGATCCTGAAATCGGCTCATTCCCCGACGGGCTTTTGCAGAAGCTCGCATCAGAAGGGGTAAATGCCGTGTGGCTTCATACGGTACTTCGTACATTGTCAAAAGATCCGAAGTATCCCGAATTTGGCGAGGGTTCAGAGATGCGTCTTAAGAATCTGCAAAAGCTCGTCGACAGATGCGCAAAGTACGGCATACGCGTCTTTCTCTACATGAACGAGCCGCGCGGCATGACGGCTCCGTTTTTTGCCGTCAATGAAGAGCGCGCGTCGTTCCGCGGCGCTTCTTCGGATGTGCAGTTTGCCATGTGCACTACGCACCCCGAAGTGCTGCGCTGGGTACGCGATTCGCTTACGCAAGTTTTCTCCACCGTTCGGGGGCTTGGCGGAATATTCACCATTACGATGAGCGAGAATTTGACGAACTGTGCGTCACGTGGAAGGCGTGAGACTTGCCCAAGGTGCCGCGACAGAAACGTAGGCGACATAGTAGGCGAGGTTAATCGTGCGATGGTTGAAGGTATGGTTAAGGGTGACAATAAGGCAGAGGCGCTTATTTGGAACTGGGCCTGGCCAAAGGAAGAACTTTCAACGATTCTTTCATACCTGCCTACGAACAATTGCCGATTGATGGCCGTGAGCGAACATGCCATTGAGATTTGCCGAGGCGGAGTAAAGGAAATCGAACAGGATTATTCGATTTCAATTCTTGGGCCCGGAGAAGATGCCAAGAGATTTTGGAAAGAAGCGCGCTCGCGCGGCATTCCGGTCGTCGCGAAAGTTCAAGTTGCAAATTCATGGGAGCTAAGTTCATTTCCTTATTTGCCTACGATGGATCTTGTAGCCAAGCACGCTGTCAATGTGATGAATGAAGGCGTAAACGGAGTGATGCTTTCGTGGTCGCTCGGGTGTTACCCTTCGCCAAACCTAAGTGTCTACCGCGATGTACGCGCAGGAGAAACCGACCACGAGGGCGTTTTAAACAGGATGGCTGCGAGGCTTTATGGAGAGAAGAATGTGGCCAAGGCCCGCAAAGCGTGGAAGGCGTTCTCAGACGGCTTTGAAAATTATCCGTTTTCTTGCCAGACGATTTATGTAGGGCCGCACCAGTGGGGGCCGGTAAATCCTCTTTACTACACGAACACGGGCTATCGCGCAACGATGGTCGGAATACCTTACGATGATCTCGATGCCTGGCGCAGGCATTATCCGCGTCAAACATATGTCGATCTTATGCGCAAGGTGGCCGATGGCTTTGCCGAAGGCTGCCGCCTTATGGAGGGCGTTGCTGATGAGCGCGAACTTAATATGTTCAGAGCCGAACAAATGCACTTAGCTTCGTGCTGTGATCAGGCGCTTTTTGTAATGGCGCGTGACGCTGGTGATGTTGATGGTATGCGCAAGTACGCACGCGCAGAGCTTGAAAGGGCCAAAGCGTATTTGCCGCTCGTAAGAGCTGATAGCCGCATAGGCTACGAATCTTCAAATCAGTATTACTTCGTGCCGCGGGATGTTCTAGAAAAAATTCTTTCGTGCCGCAAGATTCTTGATGAAACAGCAAAGAAGTGAGAGGTTGAATAAAATGACTAGGTCGGAATTTCTTAAAGGGGTAGGGCTTCTTGCCGCAGCTTCGGCGGCAGGGTGCAAGACATCGGCAAAATGCATTTCGTCTAAAGAGCCAGGTGTGGGCTTTAAGCTTGGAATGGCTGGCGGATCGTACTGGAGAATGAAAGACTATTCATTCCTTGAAGAAGTTTCTAGCCTCGGTTTAAATTACTTAAGCGTAAAAGATTGGCACTTGCCGTTTACAGCGAGCGACGAACAAGTTAAGGCGTTCTTAAGTAAGTGCAGCGACTATCGTATAAAAGCGTACGCGCTTGGGCCGGTTTACATGGACACAGAAGAGAAAGCCAAGGTGGCTTTCGATTTTGCCGCGCGTCTTGGTGCAAAGACGATTGTCGGCGTTCCGTTTGTGCGAAAGGATGTAGGCGGCAAATCGGTAAGGTTTGAAAATAGACCATTGGCAGAGAAGGTTGCTCAGCTCTGTGCCGAATATGATATGCGCTTTGCAATTCATAACCACGGCCCAGATGCGCCGGAAATGTTTCCTGATTCAAAGTCGATGTACGCGATGGTAAAAGACCTTGGCGATCGCATGGGCTTTTGT
Organism: Kiritimatiellia bacterium; assembly: GCA_017629455.1. The sequence goes on along the minus strand of JAGBXE010000128.1, from coordinate 14,850 downwards.
CTTGATATTGGCCATGAGCTGCGCTATGGAAGCGACCCGGCACTAGCGATACGCAAATATCCCGAAAGGATATTTGATATTCATGTTAAGAACGTGACAGCCGCCGATAAATCTGGGAAGGCTGCAAGTTTTTCGCGCGGGAAGGTTGATTTAGCCGAAGTTATTTTAGCTCTCTACGATATTCGCTTTAATGGAGTGTGCGCAATTGAGTGGGAGCGCGCAGGAACGCTCAAAGCCGATTTTGGCGAGTTAGCAGAATCGGTAGGATATTTCCGCGGGCTTGCAGACATGATAGGCAAGTGCCGCTGAGAAAGTTTGATACTCGGGAAAGTAAAGTAGCTAAATGCAAACAGAAAGCCAACCTTCACTATCTCAGACGCCATCGGCCAATCGCATCCACATTGCCTTTTTCGGATTGCGCAATGCGGGCAAGTCGACGTTGGTGAATGAGTTTTGCGGCCAAGAGGTGGCTATCGTTAGCGATGTGCCAGGCACAACTACCGACCCTGTATCGAAAGCAATTGAGATTTTACCGTTAGGCCCTTGCGTAATAACCGATACCGCCGGGCTTGATGATGATGCGGGCGCACTAGGAGCCGAACGAGTAAAAAGAACTTTAAATGTTCTTGCAACAAGCGACATTGCCGTTTGGGTTTGCTCAAGCGCGGCGGCCGAAAGCGAAATGCGCGGCAAATTTGATGAAGAGTGCCGCCGCAGAGGAGTTAAGGTTTTCGAGTTTAAGCGCGGCAGCAGCGCAGAAGAACTTAAAGCGCAAATAGCAGCGACGAAGATAGAAGAAGAACCAGGGCTTCTTGACGCTCTCGCCCACGAGGGCGAGCGAGTAATTTGTGTTTGTCCCATCGACGAGAGCGCGCCGAAAGGTAGGCTCATCTTGCCGCAAGTGCAAGTGTTGCGCGAGTGTCTTGACCGACATGCCGTTTGCACCATTTGCCAATGTGAGGAACTTGAAGCGGTGCTTTTGAACGCCACGAAGGAGTATGAAAAAAAAGTTCTAGTTATAACCGACTCGCAGGCATTTGGTGAAGTGCGTAAAACCATAGAGCCATTTCGCGCGGCAGTGCGCCTTACATCGTTTTCAATTTTGTTTGCAAGGCTTAAGGGCGATCTTGGCGTTTTTGCCGAAGGGATGAGTGCAGTAGCAGGTCTAAAAGATGGTGACGTAGTATTAATCGCTGAAGGCTGCACGCATCACCGCCAATGTAATGATATTGGTTCAGTTAAAATTCCGCTAGCGCTTAAGCGCCTTACAGGGAAAAATTTGGAATTCATTTTCGCAAGTGGTAAATCGTTTGGCGCGGGTAACGAAAAGAAGCCTTCGCTAATCGTGCACTGCGGAGGGTGCATGCTTACTCGCCGCGAGATGCGCCGCCGAATGGCCGAGGCCGCTGAACAAGGCGTTAAGATAATAAACTACGGACTTCTGCTTGCAATGGCAAGTGGACTAAAACCTGAAGAGGTGGCAGCGTGGAGTTGAGCAGTTTCAAATGCGCAATGTGCGGCGCCTGCTGCCGGATAAAAGACGGCATAGTGCGAGTTAGCGATAGCGAGATTTCAGCCATCGCATCGTTCTTAGGTTTGGATGAGGCCAAATTCATCGAAGAAGAAACGCTCGTCGCACCGGACCGCAAAAGTTTGATCCTTAAAAGTAGGCCAGATGGCTCTTGCGTTTTTTTAAGCGAGAACTCATTGTGCTTGATAAATCCCGTAAAGCCGCAGAAGTGCCGCACCTTTCCTTACGAGTGGACGAATGACGACTCTCATATCGTCTGCCCGGGGCTTAGGGCGGTAGGTAACTAGAATAGAGAGCCTTGCTATGTTGTTTTGGGTAAATACAGTTAACGGTGGTGTCTGCACTCTAAAGTTGGGGTCGCAGTCGATTGTATGCATAGAGGAGAACATGTAAGATGAAGATGATGGTAGCAGTAGGGGCAGGGTTCCTGGCGTTGGGTGCGGTAGCTTCGCCGGTAACAAACACAGTCTCGACGGCGCTGTGCGGTGACGTGCGCGTTGTCTCTGACGATCCGCGCGGATGGAAGTTTGCTCTTTCTTCGCAGAAGGTGTGTGAAGGTATCGAAGAGGTGACGGTTAAAATTTCTTCGCCAGAAGAAAGTGTTCCGCCAGAGATGATTCTTTCGTTTGACTACAACGGAGCAAAAGTGCGCAATGTGTGGACTGCCGATTATTCAAAAGATTATCCTAGGCTTTGGCCCGCACTCTGGAATCCGTGGCGCGGCAGTTCACAGCTTGCCTGCGAGATTCCGCTCACGGTTGCAATCGACGGCAACAACAATTCGCATCTTGCGGTTGCCTGTTCCGACGCTTTCAATAAAGCCGACTTCGGCATTATTGTGAAGGAGCGAACGGGCGATTTAATTTACCGCTTTCGCCTTTTCAACGTAGAAGCGTCGCCAAGAAAAGATTATTCTGTCAAATTCCGCATAGATACGCGCGTGCAGTATTTCGGTTCGGCAGTCTCATCCGCGAGCGAGTGGATTTGCAAGACTTCATCGCTTGTGCCGGCTCCCGTTCCGGAAGATGCTCTTGAACCTCTTTACTCTACGTGGTACGCTTATCTGCAGGATGTTAAAGCTCCGGAACTTGAGCGTGAGGCAAAGCTTGCCGCCGACCTTGGAATGAAGACGATGATTCTCGATGATGGCTGGTAGAAGCTAAAGAGTAAAACTTTTTACAGTGCAACGGGCGACTGGAATCCTGTTCCTTCGCGCTTTCCCGACATGAAAGCGCATGTCGACGCCGTGCATCGTGCGGGTCTTAAATATATGATCTGGTATTCTGTTCCCTATGTCGGCGAAGAATCGAAAGCGTGGAATACTTTCAAAGATAAGTTCTTGCGCATACACGGCGAAACGCCCGGCGGCCGCGTGGGCGTGCTGGACCCGCGTTTTCCAGATGTGCGCGAATATCTGATTGGGCTTTACGAGCGCACGATCCGCGATTGGGGTTTTGACGGCGTTAAGCTCGACTTTATCGATCAGTTTGTCTTTACTAGAGATACACCTAAAGACCCTGTCGAGAGCACCGGCATGGCAGGTCGCGACATAAGGTCGCTTCCTGAGGCGGTTGATGAATTGATGCGCACTATTCTTGCAAGGCTTCGCAAGATAAATCCGGATGTTCTCGTCGAATTCCGCCAGCACTACTGCGGGCCTGCAATCCTCCAGTACGGCAATATGATCCGCGCTGCCGACGCGCCTGTAGACCCAGGTTCGAACCGCCGCCGCATTTGCGACTTGAGGCTTACGTCCGGCCGCACGGCAGTACACTCCGATATGATTGTGTGGGATCGCGACGAGACGCCGGAAGGCGCGGCACAATCCGTGTTGAGCGCCCTTTATTCCGTCATTCAATATTCAATGGTGCTAGACGGAATCCGCGAAGACCACAAAAACGTTATTCGCCACTGGATATCATTCGCGCGCGAACACCGCGAAATGCTTCTTAAAAGCCAGTTCCGTCCGTATCACCCCGAGCTGGGCTATCCGCTCGTTGAGGCTGAATCGGCGTCGGAGAGGATAGTAACCGTCTACGGAATGGCAGGCCTTATAAAGGCGAGCGCTGAAAAGCCGCTTTACATCGTTAACGCGACGGATAAAAAGGAAGTTCCTGTTGATATGCAGGGAACTGGGTTTGTCGAGTATTACGATGTCTTCGGTAATTTCGTTTCTTCGCGCAATATTCATGCAGGCGTACAGGTTCTCGAAGTGCCGCTGTCGGGCTATGCGAAAATCTCGCGCGTTGAAAAGAAGTCCGCTTCCGTTCCATGGACGCATCAGAACTTCCTTGACGATCCAGACGATTTTACATTCGCCATTATCCCTGACCGCACAGGCGGCGATCACCGCGGAGGCTGGACGAATGCGCTTCTTAAAGCAAATTACTTGCGCCCTGAGTTCTTGATGTCGATTGGCGATATGATTCGCGGCAGCTGGCATTCGAAGGAGTCGCAGTTGAACCAGTGGCTTGAGTTGAGAGATATGCTTTCGAAAGTTGATTGCCCGTTCTACAGCGTCGTCGGCAACCACGACGTCAGTGCGCCGCCGCACCCAGGCAAGGGCGATGAAATTATAAACGGCATCAAGGTTCATCCGTGGGAAGATTCGCTTTCATTTTGGAACAAGTTTAACGGCCCCGACTATTACAGCTTCATTTACAAGAACGTTCTTTTCTTGTGTCTTAACACGATGGACTCAAGCGATGGCGTTGGAATGTCGGAGAAGCAGTGCAACTGGATGCGCAGCGTTCTAGAGAAGAATAGCGATGTGCGCTGGACGATGATCTTCATGCATGCGCCGCTTCAATGGACGCGTCCTGAGTGGATAAAGATGGAAGACGAAGTTCTTTCAAAACGCAAGTATACAGTCTTTGCCGGCGACTGGCATACTTACTTGCACGTCAAGCGTATGGGGCGCGATTACTACGTCCTTTCGGTTGCAGGCGGTTGTAGCGAAATGGGCGCTAGGCAGTATGACGGCCGCCCGAAACTTTGGGGGCCAGAGTGGGGCGAGATGGATCACCTTATGTGGGTCGTGATGACGAAGGATGGTCCGCGCGTTTCAAATATTTGCGTAGATGGCGTTTTGCCCGGTGATTATCTAAATGTCCTTACGACAAAATCAGTAGGCCCGAGCATAGTGCTCGACCGCCCGGCATCGCCCGAAATTATTAAGCGCATTGAAGATAATAAGAAGGCGATGGAGAAGCGCAGCGGTGAATTTGACATGTGGGCGCAGCGCTTCGGTTACAGAATCGATGATGCAACGCCTTGCCTTGAAAAGGCGATGGCTTCCGGGTATCCGCGTCTCGTAATCGATGAGCAGCGCGGGCCTTGGGTTGTAACTAAGCCTATCAAGGTTCCATCGAACACGACAGTCATAATCGACAACCACGTTAAGTTTATCCGTAAGAGTGGCGTCTTCCCGGAAGGTGCGCCGATCTTCGATACGACAGGTTCAACGAATGCCGTAATCCGCGTCGGCACTAAAGTAGTCGATCGGTTCTAAAAAGAAAATAAATAAGCCCGCCGAGAAAAGTTCGGCGGGCTTATTTTGTTTAGCAGTAGCTTCTTTAGCCTTACGACAATTTTTTAAGTGCGGCAGTCGAAGCTTTATTAACTTCTTCGAAGAGCGAGTGTCCATTAGCGTCCATAGCTACAACGCCGCGGAAGTCTTCGACATCGAAATGCCAAACGGCTTCAGCGGCGCCAAACTCGCTAAGGAGCGAAACGCCGGCAACGTCTTTGACGGAGTTAGCGTAAAGTGCGCCAGCTCCACCTACGGCTTGGATGTACACTGCGCCATACCGCTTCATAGCCTCTAGCGTTTTGTCGTCCATTCCGCCTTTGCCGATAATAAGCCTTACGCCCGATTTTTCGATGAAGGCAGGTTCGTAATCGTTTTCGCGCACGGATGTAGTAGGGCCCGCTGAAACGACGCGCCATTTGCCGCGCTCTTTTTCCACAACAACTGGACCGCAGTGGTAGAGCGCGCCGTCTGAAAAGTCGACGGGAAGTTTACCGCCATCGGCAAAGTATTTGTGGAACTTGTCGCGCCCAGTGTAGATGCGCCCCGAAATGGAAACGGCATCGCCTGCTTTAAGCGCGCGTATATCTTGCTCCTTGAACGGATAGTTAAGTGCCTTCACTTTGAACCTCCGAAATCCAATGTGCGTCTGCGGCAAGCCCAGCACATGTATGCGATCGTTACGAAGAACGAAGCCGGCACCCTGGGGCGCGAGGCTATTTTTACGCCAAGAAGCGTAGTCTTGCCGCCAAGGCCCATTGGGCCGATGCCAAGAGAGTTTGCCTCTTTTAGAGTTTTGCTCTCAAGGCGGCGCAGCGTTTTGTCGCCAAAGTTTTTCTCATCCAGGCGGCGTAGAAGCTGCTCCTTGGCAACTGCGTATCCAGTTGCGCGATCGCCCCCTATGCATACGCCCAAGATGCCTGGCGCACAGCCGTAGCCTTGAATTTTGTTGACGGCGTCGAGGATACATTTTCTAACGCCTTCAAGATCGCGCCCCGCTGAAAGCGACGAGTCGGGCAGGGAATACTGCCTCGACATATTCTCGCTCCCACCGCCCTTCATAAGGAGCGTTACGTTTTTCTCGGAGCCTTCGCCTTCGACATAGTAAACCTTTGGCGCGTCGGTAGCGACGTTGTCGTCGTAAGATACGCCCGTTACAGAGTCGATAGTGTTGCGCCTTAAATAACCAAGTTTAGTCGCCTTTGCAACGGCCTTTGCAAGCTGGGCGGGCGAGACGGTGCGCCTTAGGCGGCTATCTACAAAAAAAGTAAGCGTGCCCGTATCTTGGCAGAGGGGCGCGCTTATCTTTTTTGCTAGCGCAATATTATCGAGTATCGTAGAGAGAACGACCGCCGCCGACGAGCTAGCTTGTTCGCGTGCTTTTGCTCGCTTAAGAGCGGCGACGACATCGTCACTCAGCGAAGAACTCGTCTGTCGTATAAGGTCGACGAGTTTGTCGATTGTAGTCATCGCTCTTATTTAGGAATTGATTATAAGAGCCATGAACACGAGATCTTCCGTGCCGTTCTCGTTGCTGAGCCCGTGGCCGCAGCCATCGGCAGTCCAAGTCGTTTCGCCGGCCTTTACCGTGCGCTTTGTGCCGTTGTCATCGTAGACGCCTTCGCCGGAAAGAATAAAGTAGCACTCATTGTTGCCGTGGTGCTCATGGTAGCCCAAGACATCGCCCGGGTGGAGAGTAACGCGCGCGAAAAGGCCGCACTTATCTTTCATCTGTTCGGGCGAAAGGATTTTTTCGAGTTTCATATTGCCTTTGCCGCCGCAAGGATCTTTTTCGAATGTTACTGTCATTTTTTTAGCCTCCAGTTTCTTTTATTATTTGAAGTGCGAAATCGGCGGGATCTAGCGCTGTTGCTGGGTCTACCCCCATGCGGCCAGCAGTATCGTAGAACATTTTAGTTCTGATGTGGCTAGGTTCGAGCGCCTTTACGGAAATCTTTTTAGATGAAAACTCAGCATCAAGGGCGCGGCAAAGAGCGCTTAGCGCACCTTTCGACGCGCAGTACGCAGCTCCGCCCGGCCAGCCAACGCTTACGCTAATTGAAGAAACAGCTACAATTTTAAGCCCACTAGGCGGATAAAGCCTCTGCGAAACAATGTGACGAATAAGCTTGAGAAAGAGCCCACAGTTAATTCTGATAGTTTCGGCAAAAAGCTCATCGCTCGTTAATACTGCAGGCTTAATGGGGCAAACGCCGGTACAAAATACGACAGCATCGAAGAGGCCTTCGGGAAACGATGGGTTGGGCCCTTGAGAGAAAGCGTCAAAATCGGCGCGGTTAAATTCCACGACCTCATGGTTGCGCGCTTGGGCGGCGTCTCTAACGGCCGCGCCTATGCCGCCTGAAGTGCCTGTGACAAGCATTCTCATCGATGCGCCATTATCCTATAAATCGCTTGTTGTGTCAAGTGGCACGCGGAATTTTGGTATAATTCGCAAGATGCCCTAAAAAGAGTTGGGCAAAACTTTAAAAGTCAATTGACGCTTAGCCATGAAGAATCTGACAGCAGACGAATTGAGGGATGAGTACCTTAAGTTTTTCGAGTCCAAGGGGCATGCTATAATCCCCGGCGCTTCGGTTATCCCCGAAAACGACCCGACGGTGCTGTTTACTACTGCCGGCATGCACCCGCTCGTTCCCTATTTGATGGGGGCAATGGAGCACCCGGCAGGCACTCGCCTTACCGATGTGCAAAAGTGCGTTAGAACGGGCGATATCGAGGCCGTTGGCGATTCTGCGCATCTTACATTCTTTGAGATGCTTGGCAACTGGTCGCTCAATGACTATTTCAAAAAAGAGGCGATTACTTGGAGCTACGAGTTTTTGACGTCGAAACTCGGCTTTGATCCGCAGCAGCTTAACGTTACGGTTTTCCGCGGCGAAGGCAAAGAGGGCGAAGAAGGCTACATCCCTGCCGACGAAGAGGCTGTTGAAATCTGGAAGTCAGTTGGCATCCCCGAAGAGCGCATATTCCGCTTGCCGCGTGAGGATAACTGGTGGGGGCCTGCCGGCACGACAGGGCCTTGCGGGCCTGATACCGAGATGTTTATCGACACTGGTAAGCCAAAATGCGGCGATGATTGCCGCCCTGGTTGCCACTGCGGCAAGTATATCGAGATTTGGAACGACGTTTTCATGCAGTACATGAAGACGGAAGACGGCAAATTTGTTCCGCTTGGCCGTCACAATGTCGATACCGGCATGGGCGTTGAGCGCACAATCTGCATGTTAAGCGGTGCGCCGACAGTCTACGATACCGAGATTTTTGCGCCGATTATGGCTGCTATCGACAGCTTGCGCGGCGAGGCAAGTGCATCTCTCGATGAAGAGTCGATTTTGCGCGCACGCAGGATTATTGCCGACCATATGCGTACGGCGACGTTTATCTTGTGCGATCCTAAGGGCGGGGTGAAGCCTGGTAATGTGGGCGCTAATTACGTTTTACGTAGGCTTATTCGCCGCGCAGTGCGTTATGCTCGCCAGCTTGGCATTGAGCAGGGCTTTACCGTTAAGCTTGCTGAGGTTATCTGCGAGAAATATAGCCACGTCTATCCTGAACTTAAGATTAACCTTCAGCAGTGCAGGCTCGACCTTGAGGCGGAAGAAAAACGCTTTACCGCAACGCTCGATAAGGGCGAGGCGATGTACAGCAAGGTTGCCGAGCAGCTTAAGGCTCATGGCCAAACGCGCATCAGTGGCAAGACGGCGTTTAAGCTTTACGATACGTTTGGCTTCCCGTTTGAAATGACGTGCGAAATGGCTGCAAAAGACGGCCTTGAAGTTGATAAGGAAGGCTTTGAAGAGGCCAACCGCAAACATCAGGAGCTTTCGCGCACGACATCGGCAGGCGCATTTAAGGCGGGGCTACAGGATAACTCCGAGGTAGTTACGCGTCTACACACGGCTACGCACCTTCTGCACGCGGCGCTTCATAAGGTGCTTGGGCCTACGGCTCTCCAGAAGGGTTCAAATATTACTCCCGAGCGTCTCAGGTTCGACTTTACGTGGCCCGAGAAGATGACCGAAGAGCAAATTGCCGAGGTTGAAAAGCTTGTTAACGGCTGGATTAACGAAGGTATCGCAGTCGATAAGAAACTTACTAGTGTCGAAGAGGCGAAGAAAGAGGGCGCAATGGCTCTCTTTGGCGCGAAGTACGGCGAGCAAGTTTCGCTTTATTCAATTGGCGATATTTCAAAGGAAATCTGCTGCGGGCCGCACGTAAACAATACGAGCGAGCTTGGGTCGTTTAAGATTCAAAAAGAGCAGAGTTCCTCCGCTGGCGTTCGCCGTATCAAGGCGGTAATCGGCAATGTTTCGTAAGCGCGGTTAGTTTCGAGCGAGAAAAATTTTGGAAAAAGGGTTGAAAAGATGATGGAAAAGCATTACGATGCGAAGGCGGCGGAAGCAAAGTGGTATCCGCTTTGGGAGAAAAATGGGTTTTTCCATCAGGAGCCTGATGAGCGTAAGGCTTATTCGGTGGTGATACCGCCCCCGAACGTAACAGGCATTCTCCATATGGGCCATGCTCTCAACCAGACGATCCAAGATATTCTCGTTAGGTGGAGGCGTATGCAGAATCGCAACACGCTTTGGCTGCCGGGCACCGACCACGCGGGAATTGCAACTCAAAATGTGGTTGAAAAGGCTCTTAAGAAAGAGGGCAAGCGCCGTCAGGATCTCGGGCGCGAGGCGTTTGTCGAGCGCGTGTGGGAGTGGAAGCGCCAGTACGGCGGCACGATCGTACACCAGCAGCGAATGCTCGGAAACTCGACCGACTGGGCGCGCGAGCGCTTTACGTTCGACGAGGGCTGTTCAAAGGCCGTCTCAAAGGTTTTCTGCCAGCTTTACAATGAAGGCTTAATTTACAAAGGCAATTACATCGTCAACTGGTGTCCGCGTTGCGGCACGGCTCTAGCTAACGACGAAGTCGAGCATGAGCCCAACCATGGCCACTTCTGGTATGTGCGCTATCCCGTTGCTTCCAGCGAGAAGGGCGTATTAGGCGAGCCTTACAAAGATTATGTGATGGTTGCAACGACGCGTCCCGAGACGTTACCCGGCGATACGGCAGTTGCGGTAAATCCCAAGGACGAGCGCTACGCCCACCTTGTTGGCAAGACGGTTATTCTTCCGCTTACGGGGCGCGAAATACCTGTTATCGCCGACGACTATGTCGACCGCGAGTTTGGTACAGGCATTGTAAAAATTACGCCTGCGCATGATCCTAATGACTTTTTAGTCGGCAAACGCCACGGTCTTGAAGAGATTAACATCATGACCGATGACGCTCACATGAATGAGCTGGCGGGCGAAAAGTATTGCGGAATGGACAGGTGGGCTTGCCGCAAGGCTCTCGTTGAAGACCTTGAACAAGGCGGCTACCTTGATCATGTTGAAGACATCGACAACCAAGTCGGCCACTGCTACCGTTGCCATGAGACGGTCGAATCGCGCTTGTCGAAGCAGTGGTTTGTTAAGATGAAGCCTCTTGCCGAGCCTGCAATTGAGGCAGTTAAATCGGGCGAGGTGCGTTTCGTTCCTGAACGCTGGTCGAAAATTTATTTCAACTGGATGGAGAATATTCAGGACTGGTGCATTTCGCGTCAGTTGTGGGGGGGCCACAGGATGCCCGCGTATTATTTGGCGGGGAACGGGGAACGGGGAACGGGGAACGGGGAAGAGCTGTTCGTCGCTGAGACGAAGGAGGAGGCTCTCGAAAAGGCGAAGAAGGCGACTGGTAACGCAGCGCTAACTCTTGAGGATCTTGAGCAAGACCCAGATGTTCTTGACACGTGGTTCAGCTCGTGGCTCTGGCCGTTCTCTACGCTCGGCTGGCCTGAAAAGACGAAAGACCTCGACTACTATTACCCGACTGCCGATCTCGTAACAGCACAAGATATTATCTTCTTCTGGGTTGCGCGTATGATGATGGCGGGCATTCACTTCATGGGTAAGCCCCCGTTTAAAAATATCGTTATCCACGGCATCGTGCGCGATTCACAAGGGCGTAAGATGTCGAAGTCGCTCGGCAACTCGCTCGATCCGCTTGAACTAATCGACGCTTATTCGGCCGACGCGCTTCGCTTCTCGCTTGCGCTTATTACGTCGCTCGATTGCGATTCCCGCGTCAATAAGGAGAAGTTTGAAATAGGGCGCAATTTCTGCACAAAGATCTGGAACGCCGCGAAGTTCCTTGAAATGCAGGAAGAGTCGCTTGGTATTACGCCAAAGGCTGGTGCGCTTGATCTTGGTTCTATTAGCGCGGCAGACCTTTCGGCCGACGATCGCCATATGCTCCAGGCGTGCGATACGGCTTGCCGCAAGGTCAACGAGATTCTTGAAGCCTACCGCATTCAAGATGGTGCATTAGCTGCGTACGATTTCTTCTGGACGCAAATCTGCGACTGGTACGTCGAATACGTCAAAGATTCGCCCAATAAGGCTGTTTCGCTCGCCATTCTGCGCGACGTATTCTGGAAGGCTTTGCGCCTTCTGCATCCTTATATGCCATTCGTCACCGAAGAAATTGCTCATCAGCTGGGCTATCTTAAGGATGGCGAGACGATTATGCTGGAGAAGTTCCCCGAGGGCTACAGCGCTGCCGAGAAGGAAGCGTGGGGTGTCAGCGAAGAGAACTTCCAGTTCGTTAATGCCAAGCGTGAGGCGATCACGGCTCTTCGCGCGCTTAAAGCAGAGTACAAGGTTGCCCCATCGGCGTTTGTCAAAGCGTCGATTGAGCTTTCTTCAACGATTGCCAGGAGCGCCGCCGAATCCGAGATAGCATCGCTTAAGAAGGCAATGCGCGCTGAGTCGATCGATATTGTTGAGCCGGGCGTTGAGCTTGCGATGCCGTCAAAGATTACGGCATTTGGCACTGTCTACCTTTCTCTTGAGGGGCTCGTTGACAAGGCCGCCGAGCAAAAGCGCATAGCGGCGGAGCTGGCGAAACTTGCAGGCTTTATCAAATCAAGCGAGGCGAAGCTTGCTAACGAGAACTTTGTCGCGAACGCTCCTGAAGCGGTCGTTGCCGAGGCGAGGCGCAAGCTTGCCGAAAACAAGGAAAAGGTCGTTCAGCTCGAAAAACTCGCCAAGCTCTTCGCCTGATGGCAAGGGGGGTTAAGCCTTTACAAGTTAGAGGTGTTCGGGTTGCAGTTTAATGCGTTGATGTGATATAATCCAGTTTGAAATGCGTAAGGCTTTTACATTAGTTGAAATGCTTATTGTCGTGGTGGTAATCGTCACGCTTATGACGATTACTTTCCGTCTTGGCGCGGTCAATGAGTCAAGTGCCATACGCAATAAAACCGTATCGCGCATTCAGCGCCTTGAGAACTGCCTTTCAGGTTATTTCGCCGCTTTCGGCTCTTATCCGCCCGTTGCCTTGCACGGTTCGCGTAATCCTTATTTAGTCGTTTCATCAAAAGGCATTCAAAACCTTGACGGTGAGGAGAATGAGGATATTTTTTCGTGGAATCCCGATACTTTCCGCCGCGGCTCTAGCACGACAGAGGAACAGAAAGCTTGGGAACAGGTAAAGGCGGCTTGCAAGGCGCAGCCTGTCGGGTGCGAGTATCCGTTCCCCGACGGGTTCAACGAATTGGTGCTGTCCTGGTCTGATCATCTGCGCGATGAAGTAGCCGCAAGCGACAATGCTACAGAAGAGCAGCAGCGCGTTTTTGCCGCAGGTTTTGATGACGGTGTTTCGCAGAACGTAGGCCGTCATCGTCAGTATCGCGACAGGACCGATTGGCGTGAAATACAGCTTTTTAAGTTTGGCCTTATGAGCTTTTTCCTACCGCGTTATCTTATAATGATGAATGCCGCGGAAGAATCAATTTACGACGATTACGAGCAGTGGACTGGCAACAACACTATGCCTGCTGATCCTTTAACAGGGCAGAAATTCTCTTCCTGGCGCGAGGTTAGGCGCAACGCCTTTTCGGGAACTAAAACCGATTATTACAGAATTGCCAATATCCCTTCTCAGGCAGTTTGTGCAAGGTGGATGCCGAATTTGGAGAAAATCGTCTCTACACAGCACTCTACGCTTAAGGTTTTCGGGGTTGAACTTAGAGACGCTGATGACATAGGTTTTAACCTTAATATGCCCGTTTATTCTCCCGGCGGTTTCGACGAAGACTCGACTTCCAGCCAGTATATTCTCGACAGTTGCACGATAAAAGACGGCTGGGGCAACGAGTTCTATTATTATTCGCCCGCGCCGTACCAAACTTATCAGTTGTGGTCGTCGGGCCCGAACGGCAGGACTTTTCCGCCGTGGATTTCAAGAGAAGATCTTGATTCCAATGCCAACAAATGCGTTGGTGCATGGACCGAAGATGATATTATGAGTATGAGTCACTAGGCTTTTTTGGGGGTATGATTATGAAAAAGGGTTTTACGCTCATAGAAATGCTCGTTGTTATCGGCATTCTAGCCGTTTTGATTGGTGCTTCGCTCGGAGGCTATTCGGCGATGACGAAAACAGCCGATCGCGCCAGGTGCCAGGAGCTCGTTTCAAATGTGGCCACCGCCCTTACGGCCCTTTATCAGAACGAAGGTGTCTGGCCGCGCGTCATTCGCGAGAATGGTGCTAGCGACGGTAAGCTTGATAATATTGTTTCGTACGCTTTTGTTTCGGGTACGCGCAAGTATTTCTCGCTTACGAAGAGCGACGGGAAGCTCGGCGGTCACGATCGCTTTGGCATTATTTCGCCTTGGGCCGCGCAGGTTGTAAAGAAACTCGGTTCTGGAGCTTCGCTTACTTCAAAAGTCGGCTCGTTTACCGTCGATGATCACATTCTCCAATATGCTGTCGATCTCGATGGTGACGGCATTATTCTCGACGCTTCCGTCGGCGGCAAGTCCGTTAACGTGCGCGCCACGGCCATCGTTTGGTGCTGCGGCAAAGACGGCGTTCTTGAGCCTTATCCGTACGGCGAAGGTTCTTCGGGCGGCAAAGGCAGTTCGGCGGTTTCTGGCAGCAGATGCGACGATGTTTACAGCTGGACACCGGCGCAGACGAGGAACGTTCAGTAAAGGCATACGTGAAAAAAGGTTTCACAATAGTCGAATTAATGCTTGTTGCAGGGGTGATTACCATCCTTGCAGGCATTATCACAACTGCCGCCGCGCAGTCGATTCGTGCTTCACGCCAGCGCCGCGCCGATGCGCTTTGCAGCCTCGTTGAAGCAGGTTTTAACGCCTACTACGCCAGGTACGACGAGTGGCCGGGGTCGGTCGGTTCAAGGATTGCTAACGGCAATATCAGTACTCGAAATCACGACGAAGAGACTGATGGATCTAGTAATACTGCGATGTACGTTCTAACAGGCTCAGAGGTGCGCGAATGCATAAAAGCGCTTGTTGACGAGACAAAAAACGGCAATCCCGTTATGGATGTTTCAGGGTTGTTCGTTTCGCGCTCGCCAGGTGAGCTTTCGGGTTCCAGCGGTGGCCTTAACAAGGGCGAATCTTCACAAAGGCTTCGCAAGAGCTATGGGATGGATTTTATGTCGGCTATCCGTGGGACTCGCGCTTCAAAAGTTAAAATGAAGACGAGCGAGATGTATTTCGGTTACCCCGACCCAGAGACGGGGTACTTCCTTCGCTTTAAAATCGTCTATTCAATACCTACTGACCAGTTCTCGGTTTCTAAGCAAAGATGAAACGCGCCTTTACATTGCTTGAACTGCTCGTTGTAGTCGGGATCATGGGGCTATTGGGCACCGTTTCTGTCGGTGGCTACCGTCAAATGCGCCGCGGCATGG
>JAGBXE010000127.1 GCA_017629455.1 Kiritimatiellia bacterium | reverse complement strand
TGGACTCAAGCGTCTTAGCCTCTTCGACCGTAATCGTGCCTTCCTTGCCAACCTTGTCCATGGCGTCGGAAATCATCTTACCAATTTCCTCATCGCCATTAGCGGAGATCGTAGCAACCTGCGCGATTTCGTCGGCGCTCTTAACCTTCTTGGCGAGCTTGGCGATAGATTCGGTGACAGCGGCAGTAGCCTTGTCGATACCCATCTTAAGAGCCATAGCATTAGCGCCAGCGGTAAGATTCTTCAAACCTTCTCTGTAAATAGCTTCCGCGAGAAGCGTAGCCGTGGTCGTGCCGTCGCCTGCAACGTCATTCGTCTTGGAGGCAACTTCCTTGACCATCTGAGCACCCATATTCTCGAAGGGATCGGGAAGCTCAATCTCCTTAGCGACAGTCACACCGTCCTTGGTGATCTGAGGCGAACCGAACTTCTTGTCGAGAATAACATTGCGGCCAGAAGGACCGAGCGTCGAAGTAACGGCGCTAGAGAGCTTCTCAACACCAGCGAGAATTTTCTGACGCGCATCCGCGTCGAACTTAATCTGCTTTGCCATGATAATTTTTCCTTTCAGTTAAAATTTGAATGAATAATGAATAATGAATAATGATGAATGATGAATTATAAACTTATCCTCAACCATTCCTCATTCTTCACTCTTCATTCTTCATTTTTCAACAACTCCGAGAAGATCCTCCTCGCGAACGAGCTGAAGCTTCTTGTCGCCGACCTTGACTTCGGTGCCACCGTATTTAGGCAGAAGAACCGTATCGCCCTTCTTGACGTCAAACTTAACTTCTTTGCCGTCCTTATCGAGCTTCTTGCCAACAGCAACAACCTTGCCCTGCATGGGCTTTT
This sequence comes from Kiritimatiellia bacterium, assembly GCA_017629455.1. The sequence continues at coordinate 3,567 of JAGBXE010000127.1, read as the reverse complement.
CCTTAGCCGAATCGGGGATAATAATGCCGCCGACCGTCTGTTCCTTCTCCTCAATCGGTTCGACCAGAACGCGATCACCGAGTGGTCTGATGTTCATTGTTGTTTCTCCTTGTTTCTTCTTTTGTGGTAAAAACGACACCGGCGGGCGTTTCTCCGTTCCGCCGGTTGCCGCAGCTAAATTATTTCATTGTAAAGTCGGCGTCGACGACATCGTCGCCACCCTTCTTCGAGCTAGGCTGTTCGCCAGCGTCTGCGCTTGCCGATGGGTTAGCCCCACCTGCGCCGCCCGCCGCCTGAGCCTGCTGTGCTGAAGCATACATCTCCTGCGCGACAGGTTCCATTGCCTTCATAAGCGCTTCTTCCTTAGCCTTTACGTCGGCGATAGGAGCCTGAGGCTGCTTTGCGAGGACTTCTTTAAGTTCCTTAAGGGCAGCTTCGACAGGAGCCTTCTTCTCCGCGGCAATCTTGTCGCCGGCGTCACGGAGAGTCTTCTCAACTTGGAACGCAAGACCGTCGGCCTTATTCCTTGCTTCGACTTCCTCATGGCGCTTTTCGTCTTCGGCAGCATGAGCCTCGGCGTCTTTGCGCATTTTCTCAATCTCTTCCTTCGAAAGACCGCCAGCAGCAGTAATCGTGATTTTCTGCTCTTTCTGGGTGCCAAGATCCTTTGCGGAAACGTTGAGAATAACGTTAGCGTCGATATCGAAAGTAACTTCGATCTGCGGAACGCCGCGCGGAGCCGGAGGAATGCCGTCAAGGTTGAAATTACCGAGCGCCTTATTGTCGCGAGCCATCTTGCGATCGCCCTGGAAAATGGCAATCGTCACTGCAGGCTGGTTATCGGCGGCCGTCGAGAAGACCTGGCTCTTCTTTGTCGGGATAGTCGTGTTGCGCTCAATAAGAGGCGTCAGAACACCGCCGAGCGTTTCAATGCCGAGCGTAAGGGGCGTAACGTCGAGAAGAAGAACATCCTTAACTTCGCCCTTAAGAATACCACCCTGAATAGCGGCACCCATGGCGACGACTTCGTCAGGGTTGACACCCTTGTGCGGCTCCTTACCGAAGAGGCTCTTGGCCTTCTCCTGAATAAGGGGCATACGCGTCTGACCGCCAACGAGAACAACCTCATCGACAGACGAAAGCTCAGCGTCGCTCATGCACTTACGGCAAGGATCGGACGTACGGTTGACGAGATCCATCGTAAGCTGCTCAAGCTTTGCCTTGTTAAGGGAAGCTGTCAGGTGTAAGGGACCCGACTGGTTCATCGTGATGAACGGCAGATTGATGTCGTATGTAGTAGCTGAAGAAAGCGCGCACTTGGCTTTTTCAGCTTCTTCTTTAAGACGCTGCAACGCCATCATGTCTTGAGAAAGATCGACACCCTGCGCAGACTTGAAGTCGTCGATGAGCCACTTCATGATTGCCTGGTCAAGGTCGTCACCACCAAGGTGAGTATCACCATTAGTAGCCTTCACTTCGAAAACGCCATCGCCGATATCAAGGACGGAAATATCAAACGTACCACCGCCGAAGTCGTAGACGGCAATCTTCTCGTTCTTTTTCTTATCTAAGCCATACGCAAGAGACGCTGCCGTAGGCTCGTTTACGATGCGCTTAACTTCAAGGCCAGCAATGCGGCCAGCATCCTTAGTAGCCTGACGCTGCTGATCGTTGAAGTATGCCGGAACCGTAATAACGGCCTCAGTAATCTTTTCGCCGAGAAACGCTTCGGCATCTTCCTTCAACTTGCGCAGAATCATTGCGGAAATTTCCTGCGCAGTATAGACCTTGTCATTAACCTTAACTGCCGCATCGCCGTTTTGCGCTTCGACAACTTCGTAAGGCATCATTTTAATTTCATCAGTCATTTCGCTGAAGCGACGGCCGATAAAACGCTTGATTGAATAGATTGTCGACTTCGGATTCGTCACCGCCTGGCGCTTAGCAGCCTGGCCGACGAGAATTTCGCCCGTCTTCGTAAAAGCCACGATTGAGGGCGTAGTGCGTGCACCTTCTTTGTTGGGGATAACCGTCGCTTCGCCGCCTTCCATAACGGCCATGCAGCTGTTGGTTGTACCCAAATCGATTCCTAGTACCTTTGCCATAACTCATTCTCCTCTCTTTTTACACTTGTTTGCGGCTGCATTGAAAACTCCTGCAATCTGCAACCGCCCTTCATACTGCAAAAGGTGTGCCAAGTATAAAAAATGAGCTTTGGACCATAAAAAATACCTTAAGTGTGACAAAATGTCGCGCCAAAATGTCACACTTGCGCACCATTGCGCATAATGTCTCAGATGTGTCACAACAACGCCGTAATGCGATGATATTTGGTATAATATACGAGAAATGAGCAAAGTCGCAATAGTAGGAGTAGTTGGGCGCACGAACGCGGGCAAATCCACGCTCGTCAACGCCTTAGTCGGTGAAAAAGTCTCTATCGTCTCACCTGTCGAACAGACTACGCGCAATACGGTGCGCGGCATAGTTGCCGACCCTAGAGGCCAATTAGTTTTATTAGACACCCCCGGCTTACATAAGGCAGTTGGCGAACTTGGCCGCCTTCTCAACAGAATGGCCCGCCGCAGTGCCGCTGGTACCGATATTGCCTGCGTTGTGTTTGACGCATCGCAAGAGCCGCGCCTTGAGGATATTGGGTGGTTACGCCGCGTTGCTGCCGAACGGCCTGAAAAAGCTCTCTTTGTGCTAAACAAATCCGATCGTCGCACTTTCTTTGAAGAAGAATTTCGCTTAGCATGGCAAGAGGCGGTAAACACTACCGCTTCTGACGACTCTACGCCTCAAACATCACCCGTTTGGGTTACGTGCGCAGCTTCCATCCCCGGTGGGGCTAAAAACGTTGCCGACGCGCTTTTCGACATGGCCGAAGAAGGCGAAAAGCTTTTTGACGACGATATCGCCACCGACTACCCACGCAAACTTTCAATCGCCGATTCCATTCGCGAAAAATATCTTGCCAAAATGCACCACGAAGTTCCTCACGAAATGGGCGTTTTGGTCAAATCAATTAAAGACGAAGGCAGCCGCTGGCTAGTCGATGTTGACATTATCGTAAACCGCGCATCGCAAAAGCCCATCGTCATCGGCAGACAAGCAACAACCATAAAATACGTTCGCAAATGCGCCGAACGCGAACTCTCCGACATCTTTGGCGTAAAAGTGATGCTTGAACTTTGGGTGCGCGTAGAACCCGATTGGATGTCAAACAAACGCCTCCTGGCTGAAATGGGCTACCTTGGCGAATTGGTCTGATTTTTTAGGAAACAAAAAAGTGTCAGGCATAGAAACGACAAGTAAAATCTCTTCTGCCGCGCCACAAAATAAATGCGCTTGGCAAGCAATTGCTCTTTGCGTAACGCTCCTAACATTTCTTTCGCCTTCATATGCTCAGATAGATGAGCTTTCTACTGCTCGCAAGGCCCTACGCGACGGGCTTTGGAATGTAGCACGAATGCACGCTGGGAACGTCATCACAAATGACGCGGCAAAGCTTGTAATTCTTGAATCGGTTATAACAACGCTTTTGGCAGAGCTTGGCGCAAAGCT
>JAGBXE010000126.1 GCA_017629455.1 Kiritimatiellia bacterium | reverse complement strand
CTCGCAGAATCGCGTGTAAATAGGGCTATAATAAAAACAACGACAACTGCGAGTAAAACTGCACTCAAAATAGTTCTCAATCGGCCTTTAAGCGCGGTCATGAGAGAGCCTCCGTAATATCGTGAACGCATTTAGAAACGACACCGCGCCGCCTCTCAACGGCTGCTTGCGCACGCTGCCCAAGTTCACTTCCACTTGAAAAACTTTCTGCAATACCTTTTTCCAATTCTGCCGCGCTAGAGACTTGAATAAGCGCATCCGCCGCCAGCAAATCACTCATAACAGGCCTAAAATTCTCGGTGTAAGGCCCTACGAAAACATTCTTTCCGCAAAGACACGGCTCTATCATATTCTGCGAACCGTGAGCGCAAAGCGACTTTCCAACAAAAACAGTATCAGCTATACCGTAAAGCCCCATAAGCTCGCCTGTAGTATCGGCAAGATAAACATTATTAAGCTTAGCGCAAGCGTCACCAACATCGCCGCGAGAACGCCGCACACACGTAAACCCAGCAGACTTTATGTTCGCCTCAACGGCGTCGGCCTTTTCAAAATGGCGCGGAGCTATAACAAGTTTTAAATCGGACTTTGCTGGCAGAATATGCTTATAAATATCGAGAAGCACCTTATCTTCTCCAGGCCATGTCGAACCTCCAAGCAAAACCTTGCCTGCGCTACTTTCGCCACCAAAAACCCACTTTTTTAGCTCACGCTCTTTTTCTGCGTTGCGCTTGGCAACATCAAACTTAAACGATCCGCTAACAACGAGCCGATCGCGGCAGGCGCCAGCGGCAATAAGACGAGCAGCGTCAAGATCGCTCTGAGCGAAAATGCGCGCAAAACACGAAAAGATATCGGCAAAAAACATCCGCGCTAATTTGTATCGCGGAGCGCTCCTATCGCTAACGCGCGCATTTATGAGAAAAACCTTAGCCCCGAAACGCCGCGCTCTCAAAATAAAATTAGGCCAAATCTCGCTTTCGGTAAGAACAACTGCTCGCGGGCGAACTGTTAAGATGGCGCTTTTTACGAAATTTGGAAAATCAAGAGGGTTGTAAATAAGAACATCTGCTGCCGATAGCTCACGCGCGGCAACACGCCACCCAGTTGATGATGTCGTTGAAAAACAAAAGCGCACGTCAGGCTCTACTAAACGCCATTCACGCATCAACTGCCCTGCCACCTGGACCTCGCCAACCGAAACAGCGTGCACCCACACAAACGGCTTTCCTGGGCTAGCAAGTGCCGCGCGAATTTCATCGGGATAAAGCGCAAAGCGATCGCCCATCCGAGCTGCATACCCACCGCGACGCACCATCCGCAATAAAAACCCAGGCAGTAAGAACGGATAGACCGCCGCAAATAACAAATTATATATTACCCATTTCATTTTAGTGAATTATACATAAATTCAGCCGCATCTGCCGATAATGAAGGAGCGAAATTAGCTGCGCATTAAGTGCCGCGCAACAATTCAGAAGGATCGATTACAGAAGAAGTTCCGCCCAATGAAGTTGCCAAAAGCAAATTGAGCGCCTCACCAACAAGAAAAAGCGATCCCGTAACCAATGTAGGAACGCTGTCCGACACCCCTTCTCGCGATTTTTCCATCGCCTCGGCAAGGGAAGCGCACGGCTCAGATGGTATTCCAGAAATTTCCATCACGCTTGCAACGTCTTGAGCCGAAAGCGAGCGCTGATTATTTGTTTTTACGGCAAAACCTTTAGAGACGAGCGGCGCAAGCGTAGTTAAAACAGCCTGAGCATCCTTATCGGCGCAAAAGCCAGCAACTAACGGCAGTTTAAGACCAGGAAACTTCTCGCGCAAGGCCGCTGACAATGCCTCTGCCGCTGGTGGATTATGCGCTCCGTCCATAAGAAAACAGCCAACGCGATCAAAGCGCCCTGGCCAGCGCGCATTCGCAAAACATGAATGGAGATTTACCTGCCCTACGCGCCCTAATTTAGACAAAACTCGCAAAGCCGCTAAGGCCGTTACTGCATTCTCGCGATTAAATGCGCCACCCAATGGCAAACACGAAGGCAATTCACTCTCGTTTGCAATGTCAGGCGCATAATAAAACGGCGAACCTAATGCGCGAGCTCTTGCCGCGACTACTGATTTTACAGCTTCATCATTCTTTGCAAGAACGACAGGAACACCACTTTTTATAATGCCAGCTTTCTCCGCGGCAATACTTTCTATACTGCCTCCCAGCCAATCACAGTGATCTAGACCGATTTTCGTTATGATAGAAAGCTCAGATGAGCAAATATTCGTAGCATCTAACCGCCCACCAAGGCCACACTCAAGAATTGCATAATCAGGCTCAATATCGGCAAAAAGCAAATATGCCATAGCCGTTAGCGCTTCGAAAAACGTTGTTTCTTCTAGCTCTGCGCCACTACCCGCCTTCCCCACTGACGACTTAATTGCGCCTTGAACGATATTTGCGCACTTTGCCAAGGCTTCATCGGATGCAGGCAAAGCGTCTATCACAAAGCGCTCATTTATCTTCACTAAATGCGGGCTCGTATAACGGCATACGCGCGCAGTGTTATCAAGCGAAGAAAGTGCAGCCGAAAGAAACGCGCACACCGCGCCCTTTCCATTAGTGCCTGCTACATGGATTGCCTTAAACTTCTCGTGAGGATTACCGATTGCCGCACATAGTGCGCGCATAACATCTAGGCCTGGGCGCATTCCAAAGCGCCTTCGAGAAGCAAGAATTTCGAGAAAATCGCTCAATGTGATCGCGTCTTAAATGTGCCCGTCATCTCGCGTATCGGCCGCAAGTAAACGCGCCATGAATAAACAGTATCAGGTTTTAGATTCTTAACTGTGAATGACTTTCCATCCACTTTTGATGCAAAGTGCAATTCACCACTAAGAACCTCGCGTACTTCCACTTCAAAAGGCGGCTCCCTTTCGCTATCCCAAGTGAAAACAACTTGCGCAGGATCGACTTCAAGCTCCCCTACAGCAGGCGTTTTAAGCGTGATGCGGCCATCTTCATAATAAGTCTGATAGTTCGGCGCTTCAATTGGCTTATTTAAATCAAAGACGCCAATATCGCGAATACGTATGGCTTGGCGATAAGGAACCTTTGATGTCTGACTGAGAAAGAGCGGACGCGACCTAGCTTGGAAAACTACGCCTTCAACGGAGACTGGAAACTTAACTGGCGAGCCGCCCGTCCAATTCCAAGAGACTACCCCTTGCGATAATTCACGCACCGATGAAGACTGAAGAACCGGCATTGCGCAGAAATCCCAACCAGTATAACAAGCTGCCATGCGAGCAGTGTGATCAAGCTCGCCTTGCATGCCCGTTTCACAAGAAATGGTGCGCCGGCCGTTCGCATCGCGCAAAACGAAATAAAGCCTGCCCCAGCCTGAATTGCCTTTCATCCAGACGCCAATAGAAGAAAATGGCGAATCAACCTTAATCGGCTTTTTTAATTTTGCAAATGTGTACTCATGAACCAACGGCTTAAGAGATAAATCTGGATTTATCAATTCAATCTCAATAGCTGGGCCTTTCTCCTCATCATTTACGGAACGCACAACTCCATTTCCTGCTACACGCGCTGGCCAGCCGGCGCCTGGCTTATGTTCGACAGCCGATAGCGCACCTGGCACAATTTGCCAGTCATCTGCATTATCAGCCTTGGTAACGACTTTCCAATCTGACGCAAGCTCATGCTTCGGGAAAGAACGCGAGACGACGCGCAAAGACTTTACAACAGGACGAGACGAGATAATGTAACTGACCGACTCTCCTGCCGATAAGAGATTCCTTTTCGCACGCCCTGGCACCCAATTCCATTTTGACGCGCTGCGAAGCGCAAACGCGCGGCCATACATATCGATAGTTTCAAAAGAGCCCTTCGTTTCCAATGCAAGCTCTGCGGTGCCGCGGCTTGTCCAAAAAGCGTATGCCATCTTTCCGTCACGGCGCACAAGGCGAACGGCATAGACGGTTTTATCGCCTGTTTCAAGAATCTCGCGATCAACGATACAATCCATCGCCTTCGTCGCCGTCGCTAGCGCAACATACGAAGGCTTAGGATAGCACCACGGCGTTCGCGTACAAATGTCGCTGTCGCCCCATACTGTCGCCGTATAATGATTGCCCGCGGCAACGGTACCTGCAACAAACAAATCATCAAAGCGCCAGCAATGGCCTATAAGCAAATCCCTGACGTACCACGCCGCCTGACGCTCTGCACCAATAAGTTTGTCGAGGCGATAATTTGATTCGAAGCATTGCGTTACATCCCACTTATATCCATAATGCCGAACGGTTTCTTCCATGCATTCAGCGGCTTGGAGCGATTGGGCAAACTGACATTCCGGCATCATCGCGCGACCGACGACCTCAAGGCCTACATAATCGGCGTAGCTTTCTGGATACCCATTTCGAATCAACTCTGAAATAAATGACGAGCTTGCAATCGAATTGCCTAACATGATTTTCACATCAGGGAAATTCTCACGCAAAAATTTGGCAGCTCGCAGCCCGACTTGAAGCCTTTCTTTTAGGCCCTTTGCTTCTTTTATATTATTAGTCGCACCGCCCACGCACTCAACTGACTGCTGCCCTGGATGCGGAAAACTTTCATGGTAAACCATTGCCTTATTGCAATCGGGGTTTTCCTTAAGCTTTGCAGCTATTACCTCCTTCATCTTAGTCTCATCGCGCTTGCCTCCCCACCAATCGCTGGGGAAACGCGCAACAGCCACATCCCCAACTTTATATTTGCGTCGCTCCTCCGACGGAACTGCGCGAACAACATCAAAAACTCGCCTAAAACCTGCCTTGTGAACTAACTTAAGCCCAATCTCGCGTTGTGCAGGATCTTTAGGATCAAGCCTGTAATGACCTGAAAATGGCGGCCAGATACCATAACCTTCGCCCTGTTTTGATTGACGCGTATCACGCCCGAGCAATGCGAACGCGGCATTGTGAGTTAACAAAACACGCTTATTGTCGGTGAGTTTCCAAGTAAGCGAATACCAGCCAACGCCCTCATTAGCTAGCGCGATTCGCTCCGTGCATGACGTTTTAATCGTCTTGGATTCTTCGGAGACGACCTTTCCTTCTATAGTGCGAACAGTCCATTCAAGACGATACTCGCCAGGCTCTTTAACGCGCAGCTCTACGAGCGTTTCTGGCTTCTCATCGTTATGAAAGATATTACCTGGTTCAATTGGCTTAAACTCTACTTCGCATGGCGTATCTTCAAGTTCAACCTTGTAAACTGTAATAGCGCTAATATAATGAGGATCGACATTAACCCTATCTTCACGCGATGCCGAGCAATATTTGTGGCAACGCCCCATCAATTCAAGATCGAGATAACGGCCGTTTTCAAGATGGTCGCCACGATTATCGGTAAAAACAATATCGTGAATATCAGCCGTTTTAAGAGGAACTTCCACGCGCCAGAGAGGCACTGTCTTTCCCCCTAAAACAACTTCTCCAACTTTAACCTTAAGGGCAGTATCAAGCTCCACAAGCGAATCTGCCATCGAAGAAAAACTGCGCCCAAGCCATTTTTTGCGAGGGCCCGTAACGTGGCGCGTAAGACGAACTGTAAATGCGCGATCCCTATTAGGATCAGGATGCGCTGCGCACGTTACATATGCGCGGCAATATTCTTTGCAGGGCACTTCTGCTAAGACTTCACCCAAAGAATCGCGGTCGATTTTCACCTGAGAATCTGGCCGCGCAACAGTTAGGCCTAAATCATACGGCAATGGGCGAGAAAATCGCGCCTCATCAAGTTTAGCACTCTGCGCAGACAATGTATGCAACACAGATAAAGATGCTAAAAGAAATGCAACACCACACTTGTTGAATACAAACTGAAAGACAATATTTCTCATATGGCGAATTATATCAAAACAACGCCATACGCACTTGAAGTTTTAATCTTATGTGGGGGGATTTTATTGGTTGCCTCGCAGGGATTCGAACCCCAACAAGCAGAATCAGAATCTGCGGTGCTACCGTTACACCACGAGGCAATCACCGCTTTTCAAGATTGGCGGGGTCGACGGGGCTCGAACCCGCAACCCCCGGATCGACAGTCCAGTGCGCTAACCAATTGCGCCACAACCCCGTTACTCCGAAAAGTGACCGTAGTATAGCAAAAAATTATGACCCGTGTCTAGGGGGAATTTTAATTTTTTTTATTTTGTCGCTTGTGCATTTAAAAAATGTGAGAGCTGGATTATTGCTTCTGTTCAATTCAAATAAGCTTTTCCATGTCATATCCGCGGCATCGTGCTTCTGTAAGAATAATGTTCTTGACCGTTGAATCAACAGTAGCAACAATACAGCCGCCAAGAACCATATTCACAACTCAGCGCCCTTCACGAGCCATGAATAGCCGAACTTTGTTAGGAATGCCTTAAAAACGTCCTGCCCGGTTCCGCAAGTTTCCTTTAGGCGAACTTGCGCCCCATTACGCCACTCAGACAATCCTTTATAATAAAACTGCTTAAGATTTTCCGCGATGACAAACGGGGCATGGACTTTGGCAATATAATTGCACGCTTCTAATGGAAATACCCCATTTTTGCGCAGCTTCTTCTACCGACATAAAGTCCATACAACATCCTTTTGCGCAACATTATATCAACCGGAATTAGACACCAAAAATCAGCCTATAACATTCGCTTCACTTACCACCGCATTTTTAAAATGTGATGGAAACTACAGCCCTTCAATCGCCACGAAATCCTGAATCTCATTCGACATTGACCATAGTTTGCAAACTATGGCTTTTGCATGAATGGCCCGAATGGATAGACGTTGAAACACTGCCTTGATTGCCATTCAGATTTTCCGCACAAGATTCTCACTTTTCAGACTACACACGATAACTGACGATATTTACAAAAAATACGATGGTTTTAGATAGCCCTCGCGGGGGCTGGCCCCATGAATTCGCCCTGTGCGCCAATTTCGGCAATCTTTATTG
>JAGBXE010000125.1 GCA_017629455.1 Kiritimatiellia bacterium | reverse complement strand
TTTTGGCCGGGAGCAGCTTTAAATTTAATGGTGTTGCTGAGGGTGCTTTGAACTGCCGGGTCGACGATTATCGTTTTGTTGACCAATTCGCCATATATTTTAAGGACAAGTTCCAGAGGTGCGCCATCCATTTGCATAACGGATGTTTCGCTGCTCATTGTCACTTCGCCAGGGTCGGCAGGCGCAGTAACGGAAGGCTGGGGCGAAGCTTGCGATGCCGCATCGGGAGTTTGCTGCCCAGATTGGCGAAGATTACGGCGGTTTGAAAGCATATCTCTAAAGCGCGAACTTTGGCTTTGGCCGAGCATCTGAGCAGATGATGCCAAGATAGCAAGGGATCCTACTAATGTAAGGAAAAATTTGCTTATGATGTTTTTCATCTCGTTATTTTCCTGAATCAGGCATGTTAAAAGGTTTATTTATCCCTCATGTATGCGCAATGAAGTTTAAAGCTCCCACGCAGGTAGCCTTTCTTTTGGCTTGGCTTAAAATTAAGTTCGGTTACGGCGAACATTCCCTCTTCGGAGTTTTCAAGCTCGTAAATAAATTTTACTAACGCTTCCAGCGAGCCTTCCCAACTGCGCACTTCAATAGGTAGTTCATGTACGTCATCGCCGACGATCTCAGCCTTCGCTTCGTCATCGGAAATAAGAATAAGGTTTCTCTGCGCGATTTCGCGCACGGCTCTGCGCCATGTGCCGTCAGTAGTTTTTTCTGCTTCAAACGACGGCATAAGCGCTTTGGCCTGTTCGTACTCTTCTTTATATTGACGTTCTTTTTCGATCGTCTCAACTTCTTTTGAGTATGTTGCGCAGGCCGACTTGTATTTCGAAGCGGCTTTCTTCCACGCCAATTCCGAATGCATAAACCAGGTTGCCGCGGCAGCGGCATAAAGCGCAATCATAAGTAGAGTTAGAGCAACAGCTTTTTCTTTGAGGCCCATTTATTTTTCCTCCTTGGGGCCTAGCCCTAACTCCAAACTGAATCGGCGAACGCCTTTTAAAACTTTTGTGCTGCCCATTTGGACTGATGAGAAAACGCGTTCATCATCTTCTTCTGCATCGCCAAAAGAGAGCGATTCCATCGTTTCTTTGAAATCAAGTTCAGAGCCGTCGTTCGGCGCTTCTCCGCTTATGCTAAGGCCGATGTCTTGGCGGTAATTCCAAGATGTTAGTGTTATTCCTTCGGGCAGACGATCGGAAACAGCTTTCATGATCTCAAGAGCGCCTGTAGAGTGATCGGCATATTTGCGTACGATATCGACGCGCTCTTTCATCGCTTTTACTTCAGTATATTTGCGGCGATGTTGTTTAGACAGATCTTTCTGGTGATCTGTCATAAAGCCGTATGCAATCGGTACGCCGAAGAGAACGCCCATAGCGAGCGTCCATATTGCGCTTGCGACAACAATTGCGCTAGTGAGCTTCGACTTAAATCGCGTTTCCTGCATTACTTCGCGCCATGAAAGCGGAAGGGCGTTGAGTGTGCCATCTTCTTCGGTGCGCTCTGCTACAGCGTGAAGGATGTTGTCGAAGGATGCTTGCTCAATATCGATTGTTTCTGCTAGCTCTTTAGGGCCGTTAAAGTCTTCGGCTTCGAGAAGGGCGAGAGTCTCGGCAAGTTTAAGCTCGGACTCATCGGTGATGGCATGAATTGATGCAGGATTATCCCCGTCAATTACCATCAAAGTCGTGCAGTCGGGCGATTTGAAGCGCAATAAACGCCTGCGCCCGTCGGAGGCGTTAAACAAATTCCACGCCGTTCTTACTTGGGCTAAGATCAATGCGTCGATGCGAGTTATGACAAGCTTTTTCGCATCGAGTTCATCGGCGATATCATCGACTGCGCTTTCAGGTAAAGCAGCGGCAATTACTATGCGCTCAGTTTCTGTCTCGCATATTGTTTCATACGAGACTGTAAGTTCGTCGTCGGGAAATGGGTTTGCAGCTTTTAAAATTGGGGTGGCTACTTCGACCGGATCTTCATCCTGTTTTACGCGCACCATTTTTATGAGAAGCCGGGTTAGAGGCAATGCAAGAACGCATTCGCTTCCTTTTTGAATAGGAGCGAACGAGCGCAGTTCTCCGCTTTCCCAAGCGACGACTTGAACTTCCTTCTTCATTTTTCATGAATTATACCAAAATCCCCTAGTTTGTGTGTCGTTAAA